>JAKSPA010000184.1 GCA_024405235.1 Lentisphaeria bacterium | reverse complement strand
TGGGGGTTCGTTGGTGAAAATGGCTCCGTCGGAGGCGACTTTGAGAATCAGTTCGCCCTGCTGGCGCTGCTGTTCAGTGGCGGTCTTTGCAGTAGGAACGGTGATGTCCACCTGTTTTTCCCACTGTGCGAAGACGGTCGCCGCCATGAAATGGATCAGCAGAATGAAAACGATGTCGATCATCGGCGCCATCTGGAAACCAGGCGACTTCTCCTGTATATTGCGTCTGAAGTTCATTGCTGTCTTCCTGCGAATTCGAAACTATTTCGTGCGGAGTCTGCGGAGGATTCCTGCGCATTCGCCTTCCAGGGCGCCCGTGAGTTTATTGAGATGGCCACGGAAAATCGAATATGCGACAATGGAAAGAATTCCGACGATCAGTCCGCCGAAGGTAGTGAACATGGCCTGAGAGACGCCGCTTGTGAGGTTGCTGACCTTGTTGACCATGTTGAGATCGGTGTCGAGCGCCAGGAAGGAGACCATCATGCCCCACACGGTTCCCAGAAGACCGACCATTGGCGAAATGGTTCCGACATCCATCAGATACTGTATGCGGCTCCAGAGAAGCGCCACCTGTCTTGCGCCTTCCTCTTCCATCGCGTTTCGCATGGCGTCTATTCCGTCGTCGTATGCTTCGCAGGCCGATGCGACGATCTTTGCGGCGCTTGAAGAATTGCCGTTGGCAAGTTCCCTAAGGCGCTCGATGTCGCCTGCCTCGGCTGCATCCTGCGCTGCGCGAACGAATTTGACAGGCGCGAGGACATTTTTGCGCAAAGCGAGGCAGTAGAAGACAATCAGCATGACCGCCACGATTGAGAGCGCCACAAGGACGTACATGATGTCGCCGCCTTTGACGATGATGTCCTTAAGTGTCAAGGCCTGTGTCGCCGCTGCTTCTGCATCCTGTGCGAGTAGCGTGGAGGATGCCATCACTGCGAGAATTTGCAGAATTCTTTTCATGTGTCTGAATGATAGTATGTTGTGTCTTATGCGAAAATCAACCCTTTGCGAGCCGTGCGGCATCCGCGATGCATTTTTGGACTGCCGACCAGTCTCCGGAAGCTTCTGCTTCGCGTATTTGACTTGTTTTTGCGAGCCAAGTTCCTCCGACGCAAGGAATTTCAGGAACTGCGAGATATGCAGGAGCGTTTTCAGGAGTGATTCCACCCGTCGGCATGAATCTGACGCCGAGATGGCGGTATGGCCCGAGGAAATTCTGCAGTTTCTTCACGCCGCCGTTTGCCTCGGCTGGGAAGAATTTAAGCATTGAGCATCCGAGTTCGAAGGCCTGTTCGATTTCGGAAGGCGTGGCAATGCCAGGCACGAACGGGAACTCCTGAGCTATGGCCGCTTTTACGACGGTCGGATTGAAACCAGGGGCCACGGCAAATTTCGCGCCTGCGTCAATGGCTCGTTTGAGGACTTCCGTGCTCAGGACGGTTCCTGCGCCAAGAAGCAGTTGCGGAAATTCCTTCGCCGCCTGTCTTATCGTCTCGTCCGCTGCTGCGGTTCTGAAAGTGATTTCCGCTGCGGGAAGGCCATTTTCGACAAGGAGTTCGCACAATTTCAAGCCGCTGGAGACAGTCTCCAATGCGAGAACAGGCATGATTCGGACGGCTTCGAAAGCCTTTACAAGTGCGGAGATTTTTTCTGCGTAAGACATTTTATTCCTGTTGAGATTCGGATTGCTGTTTGGTTAACTTCTCAATATATCCTTTGGACGCCAACCCGATAAGCGCATAAGCGATTGTCAGGAAGACGGTCAGGATGATGAATGCCTGCGACCATCCGCGTTTGACGAGGGCGAAGCAAGTGAGAAGAATCGCGATTATGAGAATGAAAATTCGGAGGCCTTTGGGAAGCGAAGGCCAGAGGTCGCGTCCGAAATGTCTGTATGGGATGTTGGAGATCATAAGCAGACTGGACAGGATGCAGACAGCCGCGCAGCAATATGTCGCGACTCTTGCGTTAAGCTGTGCTGCGCACATTGCGGCGCTTCCCGCCATCAGTGCGCCTGCGGGGCTTGGAAGGCCCTGGAAGATTCCTGCAGGATATTTGACGGTCGGTTTCAGGAATCTGAGGAGCCTGTAGATGACGCAGATGAGATAGAATATCGCCGTGAAGGCGGCGAAAGTCCATCGCATGGGCATTGACGCGCATGTTAGGGTGCGGAAGACGATGCTTCCGCAGGCGATGCCGAAATTGGTGCCGTCAGCTATGTCGTCGTACATTGCGCCTCTTGGCGTGGAGCCGAATTTGCGTGCCATCTTTCCGTCGAAGAGATCGAAGAACTGTCCGAGGAAGATGATGACGAATGCGAGAATGAAGAATCTAGGCGTCGAATGGGACCATGCGATATATGTCGCGAGAATGCCGCAGAGGAAATTCAGCATGGTGAGCGAGTTCGCGTAGAGATGGCTTGGGATGACTTTGCAGTAAAGCGAGAGGAAGGCCAGGACGGTGCAGGCGATCATCATGTAGTCGACCACGGTCTGGTTGATCTGCGACAGCGGCGGAACCATGTCAAGCCCTCTGAACATGCAGAATTGCTGCAGCGCAAGTATGGCTATGAGGACCGTGATGAGCGCGGTCTTGACTTTTCCGAAGGAGTTTGCCGCCTTCTTTTCGCAGAAGAATCTTGAGCATTGTCCGACTGTGTCGATCACGCAATATGCGATTGCCCACGTGAGGGAAAGGCGCGGCGCGAATGTGTGCTGGTCTGCCAGCGCCAGAAAGAAGATCACTGGAAAGGACATGCATTTGTCGGCGAGTGGATCGAGCCATGCACCCGCTGGCGTCATGAGATCGCATCCACGGGCGATCGTTCCGTCGGTCAGATCGGTAATCATCCAGAATGAGAACCATAGGATGGCGGTAAGCCAATAGCCGTTCCATATCATATATACGGAAATCAGTCCCTGAGGAATTCTCAGAAGGGAGATGCCGTTAGGATGAAGGAAGAAGTGCTTTCTGATGAACTCCCTGCGGCTGGGGACCTTAAGCGCTTGAGTTGTGATAAGTCGCTCCAGGCCAAGCATTGCGAGAATTACAAGAATTAGTATGAGCGTATGTAGCATAGTGTCAGAGTGTTTGCAGGAAAGTTAGGCGGTTACTCGTTTTTTTCGGCATCGCGTTTGCGGATTTTTAGAGTGATGAGACGTCGCGGCGAAGCGCTTATGATATCCACTATCAACGCAGGCGTTTCTATGGTTTCGCCTATGCGCGGAATTCGTCCGAGCATGGACATAATGTAGCCTGCCAGCGTGTCGTAGCCGTCGTCTTCTGGAATTTCCAACGACATAATCTGGTTGATTTCCCAGATTGTGGTTCTTGCATCGAGCGTCAGAGTGCCGTCCTGCGCCAATTGCGCCTGCGGCAACGGTTTGTTTCTGTCAAATTCGTCTTCGATTTCACCGACGATTTCCTCAAGGATGTCTTCGATCGTGACGATGCCGCTTGTGCCGCCGTATTCGTCCAGAACAACGGCCACGTGGTTGTGCTTGCTGCGGAAGTCGTTGAGGAGCTCGGCGACGTTGCTGGTTTCAGGAATGAAGATTGGCGCATGTGCGACGTCGCGCACGCATTGAGCTGTCATGGTTTTGCTTTCGTCGAGAAGGTCCTTGGCATAGAGAATTCCCGTGATTGCATCAATTGATTTTCCGTAGAGGGGGATTCTCGAATGTCCGCTTCTTGCGATTGCGGCTTTGGCTTCGCGCACGGTTGAGTCCTGACTGATGACATCCATGTCGACGCGCGGTGTCATGATCTCATGGACGAGTGTTTCGTCAAGATTCATGACGCCTGTCAGCATGCGCTTTTCATCCTGTTCGAGATTGTTTTCAAGGTCGGACGAATCGCCGTCCTTCTGCTGGTTCTCTTCGACGAGCACGCGGATTGCGTCCTCTGCAGTCGCAGTGCTGTCTTCTTCTGAAGAAATCTGTTCGTCCAGAACGTCCTCGAGTTTCTGGAAAGGCATGCCGAGGAAGGAAAAGAGTCTGGCGACAGGATGGACATTCAGCAGAAGCGTTGCAGTGCCTTTCAGCGAGAGCAGCTGGTCGACAAGCACGTACGCCACGGAGAATCCCAGAAAGAGCGTCGCAACGGACGTCCATCTCATCCAAAGCGGGACAGTGATTCTGAGAAACCAGCTGGTAAACAGCGCGACTGCCGTGCTGACTGACAGAAAGGATTCTAACTGGAGGGCAATTTCCAGCGAGAGTTTTTTTTCGATGAGTTTTTCTGATGCTTCGGCCAGTT
>JAKSPA010000183.1 GCA_024405235.1 Lentisphaeria bacterium | reverse complement strand
CATGGCGATATACTTAGTGTCTGCTGATTCATAGGCTAATCTGAATCTTTGCGCCCTGCCAGGGCGCTCTGCAACGTTTCCGCCGCTGCCCTGCCAGGGCGCGGCGGTGGATCTTGTTGGCAACCCTGAGCTACCATATTGCGCCCCCCTCACGGGGGCTTCGCCGCTTCGCGGCTAAAATGTCCTGGCATGCAGAATTGCCCTCCCACCGGGGGCTTCGCCGCTTCACGGCTAAAATGCCCTGGCATGGCATGTTTTTATCGGCAACATGGAAATAAAAGAGAATTACCTAAGTTATTGCTTGACTATACGGACTTGTCCTGTGCCCGAGGCGCAAGCCTCGGTAAAAAGCGCCATCAAAACGCGCAGGCAACTCAAGTAAGTAATTTCCAAAAATAAAAAAGCCTCATCGCAGGAGGAAGCGATGAGGCGGATATTTTTTGGTACCGGGCATAGGACTCGGACCTATGACACGTGGATTATGATTCCACTGCTCTACCAACTGAGCTAGCCCGGCACGGGAAACGGCGTTACTTTATTATCTCTGACGCAAATTGCAAGTCGTCGCGTGAAAAAAAGCGTGTTTTTTCTGCCTTTTTTGGGGGAATCAGATTCTTTTGAGAATATAAAAGCCTAGAAAGGCTAGGAGGACTAGCCTTATAACCACCGGAAAGGCATAGCCACGGGAATCATTCTGCGGAGCAAAAGCTCCGCGGCACAACCCTAGCCCGCCTAGATGGCCTAGAAAGCCTAGAATCGCCTAGAAATTTCAGGTAAGATTCTCCTGTTTCATATATTTAAGAATTGCCTTGTTCGGCGAATCGTCCTGAAATTCGATTCTGTAGGGGATGCCCTGCTTCTGGAAAATCGGATCAAGAAAATCCCTGATGCCTTCCTCTAGCTCCTTGAAATCCAATTTCTGATGCATAAACATATCCATGAGAACCTCTTGTTTCAAAGAACCAAGACGTTTTTTGATTTCGTCGTCACTGTCTTCGACCACCGTCTTGAGTTTCATCAGTCCAGTTCGTTTGGTCACGGACTCGTAGGTTTCAGGCTTCAGCGACACTGTCATGATCGTCACTGGCGGGAATTTGATGACGACGGTGCCATCCGCATCCAGCGTGACATCGTCCTGCGTCAAAGACGCCATGTCGAATCCATAGAAGACCTCCGCCGAAACAGTCCCCTGCGATTCCTCCACGCCATACCATGCGCCTTTGCTGGAACCGATTCGCGCCTGCCACTCCTGTTTCTGCGTCGTCAGGAAACTCATTTTCTCGGACTTGAGCGCAACCCATGTGCTGTTGATGCGTTCATTGACTTCAGACTTCCTGATGCCGAAAACAAGAGCGACGGCACCTATAAAAACAGCGACCATCAGAGCAAGGAAAATCCACGCCCACATGGACACGCCGCCTTTATTCTGAAGTTTCCTTTTTATCGCAGGCATCTAATCCTCCGTTGTGAAATTATGAATTTCGTTCCGCCAGTTCGCGGCTCCATGTGCGCAGAGAGGCATCACGTGCTCCGACAATCAGCCATGCCTTGAAGTTCCCTGCGGCAAGGATTTTCTCTGCTTCAGCGCGAGTTTCAACCGCCTGCACGGGAATTCCATTTGAGGAGAAATCGTCAGCGACCTCCTGAGAGGTCGGCGAAAAATCAACGGTTCCGCCTGCATAATATACAGGCAGCATGAGAAATGCGTCAGTTCTGTCAAGCACTTTCGCAAGATGCTCGCGCAGGGCGTCTCTCATGAAACGCAACGCGCCAAAGCCATGCGGCTGGAAAGCCACGCCAACAGGCGCGCCGAAGCGCTCCTTCGCAGCGCCTATCGCCGCCGCGATCTTTTCAGGATTGTGGGCATAGTCGTTTATGACCGCCACTCGCGCCGATGGGCAAGTAAGCACTTCGAAGCGCTGTCTGACACCACGGAAGGCCCCAAGCGCCGCTGCAATGCTCTCCTTCGGTTCGTTCGGCAACGCCATCCGCAGGACAGCGAAGACTGCCGCCGCGTTCCAGGCGCTATGCACGCCGCTCTGCGTGCAGGATATCTCAACGCTGCCGCATGTGAAGCGCATGCCTGTCGGCAGCGATCTGTATCCAGTCGCGCGACAATCGTAACCGACGAGAGTGTTCGCGGGAGACGGCACGACCGCAGCGCAATTTTCAGGATAGACTCCGCCCTTTTCACAACGGGACAAGAAGGCCTTGAATACACGTTCTAGTTCCTCCGTGCCGTAATGATCGTCTCCGACATTAAGAACAAGTCCGTAATCCGGTGAGAATTCGCTGATCGAATGATCGCTTTCGTCTATTTCCGCGACAACGAATTCTGGTTTCGCCACGCCCTTCGTGACATAGAAATTGCCTGGCATGCTCTCACTCTCGAATTCAGGCAGATAACCGCCGTCGATGAGCAGCACGGTTCGTCCCAGCGCGTTAAGAGCGGAGCCGATCCAGCCAGTGACCGACGTCTTTCCGCAGGTTCCTGCGACGCCAATGAGCGAACCGCCGCACTGCCTGCAGAGTTGCGCGAGAACGAAGGCGCGATGGAAGACTGGTGTTTCAGGCGCGGCCATCTGATCTGGATTGCCAGGCTCGATTGCCGTCGTGAAAACAAAGCCGTCCGGATGGAATTCACGTGGACCGCTGCCATCCTGCGGAAAGAGACGTATGCCCTGACGCGACAAGGCGTCGAAGAGTTCCTTTCGCGCGGGTTCGGCGATGCCGCGATCGCTTCCAGCGACTTCATAGCCCTGGTGACGCAGAAACTGCGCCAATCCACTCATGCCGATTCCACCGATGCCGACAAGAAAAAGTCTCGCTGGCGCAACTGGAAATTCCTTGCTGAAAATTATCTCTGACATTTTTGTTTCTTTTTTAAAGGACACACAGCCTCATCAGGCAGAATGGCGCTTCTGGCGTATTCGCGACACTACTCATGCATCGCAACACAACCACTTTGGAAGCGCCTGAAAAAACGCTATCGCATGGCAACGTACTGTTCCAGCGGCATTTCATGCCAACCAGGCGCAGCCAGCACGGTTTCCAGCAGCGTCGCGCAGGCGACTGCATCGTAGAATGCGTCATGCGGCTCCAGATTCGGACATCTTTCCGACATTATCGCAGAAAGCCCCAATCGTGGAATAAGATTCTCTAGCTTGAAGTCTTTCTGGTGCGGAAATGCGTTCTTGGCGATCGCAAGCGTATCAACCCACGGACCGAATTCCTGCAGCGGGAACTCCTGTCCGAGCAGCCCGCGTTCGGTCGGCGCATGGTGCGCAATCAACGGACGGCCCTGGAGGAATTCGCGAAGAGTCGTCCAAAGTTCCTGCATTGTCGGCGCCTGCGAAATTTCCTCACGCAACTGCGCCCATCGTCCAGGCGCATAAGGATTGAAAGGCTGCTCTTTGGATACTCTCAAGAGGGAATTGAACGAATGGTTCAAGTCAACATGGCCGTTTGAGATCACGACCAGCCCAATCTGCCATGGCGCATTCATAAAGCCAGGCGCACTTCCCGTGGCCTCGAAATCCAACGCGACCGCGTCTATTTGCGAAAGCAGCGGCATGCTCATAGCCATCGTCCAAGCATAAGATCCATGAGAATTTCAAAAGCACCGCCGAGGCGCTGCCCCTTGCCTACGGAATAATCCGTATAGGCGACATGCACAGGCATTTCCTTCCAGCAGAGCCCCGCTTTGCGTATCTGAACGAGTATTTCGCTTGCATGAGCCATGCGGTCTTCCTTTAGCTCTATCGCCTCAAGCGCCTTCCGCGAAAGAACGCGAAAGCCATTGTGCGCATCGCTAAGCCACACGCCAGTCAGAAGGCCATTTACAACACGCGCGAATCTAAGCATCCTGCGGCGTTTGGACGGAATCGCCTCCCAATCGTCCTTTCGAAGGAAACGGGAGCCAAGCACCACGTCCGCTTCGCCGGACTCTATCATAGCCAGCGCGTCTGGAATGGCGGAAGCATCGTGCTGACCATCCGCATCGAAATGCACCACGGCATCCGCGCCGTTGCGCAAAGCGTATTCGGCGCCAGTCTGCAAAGCGGCGCCCTGCCCGCGATTCACCACATGCCGCAGAAGAACCACAGGCATGCCAGACAAATCAAGAGGTTCAGGAGAACCGTCGTCAACAAGCACCACGCGATAACCCGCAGCAATCAGCGGCGCCACGCTCGCGCGCACAACGCTGGCCTTTTCGCGGTAGCACGGAACTATGATGAATACACCCGACGGATTCTCCATGACTATTCGACGTTGATGAAATAGGCGCGG
>JAKSPA010000182.1 GCA_024405235.1 Lentisphaeria bacterium | reverse complement strand
CGTGCCATGACCAATGCCATCCGAAGGGTGGGTTGATTCCGTTGGCGGCTTGCCCGCCGGTTGCTAGCCTGACCGCCGTCCAGCCGACAAGCTGCATGACATTGAGTCCTGCGAAAATCCGTCCGCCGCAGGTGCCGAAAGTTTTCTTTGTGCTTTCCATCGCGGATGTGCGATTCAAGGCGCTTATGAGGCCCGAACTGTAAAGCAGCAGGCATCCGAGCAGATGGCCTATTGCGATTGCGGCGAAGGCCTTCCAGAAGCCTAGCGGCGCAAAGAGTGTTCCTGTCAGTATTTCCGCTATGGAAACGGCAGCTCCAAACCAGATCAGGCTGTGTCCCAATAGAGTTGTTTGCTTCGTGTCTTTCATTTTTTCCGTCCTATGCCGCAGCGATAGGACGGAATGCAATTGCAATATTTGCGGTTCATCTTCCTACGCTGACATTACTCAGTTCAGGTTCACGGGTTTGATCTCAGCCGTGCATATCCGATGCACAGCACCCCGGTGAGGTAATTTCGCTTAATATAGTATTTGCAGCTTTTTTTGCAGAATGTACGGAATGTACGGACGGGTGTGATTATGCGATGTCGATTTCTGAGATTCGCTTCTGGAGTTCCGCGGCGTTTTCAAGCACGAAGACATTGCGTTCGTGTGAGCGCAGGAACACCTCCGGATGGTGCGGGCGCTTTTTCCAGTTCGGTTTCACGAGGAAACTGAAGGCCTCGATGACCATCAGCACGTCCTGCGGCAGTTTGCGGATGGAGGCCATCACGGCCGCCCAGTCAATCGCGCCGAGCATGGGATACCAGTGGCATTCATCGTCGCCGTCGTAGTCCGATATGTGGAATGTGCGTATGCGGTCGGCGAGAAGATCGATTCCAGCGGCGAGACGCTCTGGATGGCCGCAGAAGTGATTGACGTCGAAGCAGACGCCGACCTGCTCCTTTGGAAGGCCGTCGATCATTCGCGCCAGTTCCTCCGCCGTCTTGCCGAGGCAGGTTCGCGGGAGGTCCTCGATGTTAAGCGACACGCCGTATTTCTCCGCTACGGGAATGAGTTCGTCCATGGTCTTGCGGAATTGCTCGATGGCCTTTCCCAGGAGAGGCTCTTCGGTAGGCTGGGGTTCCAAGCAGCCGTGGAGCGTGAAATCCTTGCAGTTGAGCGGCGCGCAGGCTTCTATGAAATCGCGGATGCGGATGGATGCGGCCTTGCGAAGATCTTCGTCCAGATCGGAAAGCGGCCACAGTGAACCGAAGGGGATGTGAACGCTTCCGACAATGACTTTGCCTGCAGTCTGGCATTCAACGATTTTGGCAATTCTTTCGTCAAGCGTATCCGCCGTGTCGTTGTCTTCGAGATTCAATTCAATGCGTTTTAGTTTCGCATTGCCGAGGGCGTCAACCCATGCAGGTTCCAGAAACAGATCGATAGGAAAGGAAAAAGCGTATTTGCGCATGTGAAGAAATTCTTTGGAAAGATTATTCCGCCTTGATGATGATGAATCGCGCGCAGAAGGCAGGAACGACGAGTTCCAGCGTGCCCTCTGCCGTGACTGGAATGGTTTGTTGGGTGATATGTTCCATGAATGTGCTCTTGCACAGTTCTTCAGGAACAGAAATGCGGAAAGTTTCGTCGGTGGACGTGTCGTTGAGCGCGACGACCATCCAGCCTTTGGCGGCTTCGTACGAAGAGACGATTGTCTTATGGGATGTCGGATTCAACAGCTTGAATGGATTGCGTTCATCAAACCAGCCGTGGAATTTCGTTTCGTCGGTCCATCCGATTGCGAGTTCCTCCTGACGCAGTTCATCCGGATACGATGAAACGCCGAAATCGCAGCTGCAGTCGCCGCCGACGGCGTAAAGCAAGCCTAGAAAGTGCATGATGATTTCCTTTGTATCAGGCGATTCAAGCCAGTGTTTTTTAAGGGTGCCGTAGATATCGCCGTCCGTCTTGCCATAGCGGAACGGATCCCACAACTGGAGTACGCGAAGGAACTGCGGGATGAAGAAAGCAGGCACGCCCCAGATCCGCCCATTCTGCTCCAGAGTGAAGGACCGTGGATCGTACATGTCACGGTAGCTTACGCCGTTGTTGAACATGGCAAGGGCGGTTTGTTCGCCGTTCCATGTGAAATCGCAGAAGCAATCGAATGAAGGAATGGTGGCGCCTGAATTGTGCATGGCGATCAGCGCGTTCGGATTCTTTCCTTTCATGAAGACGTAGATGCGTTTCATCAGTTCACGGGCGGCCTTGATGCGCATGGATGGATGGGTTTTGCCGTGATTGTCAGTCCATGCGCAGCCGTGCAACGCGTTCTTGCATGGATAGACAATCGGCTGGCTGAAATCAAAATAGAGGCCGTCCTGCGGCAGCACGCGGTTCATCTTGTCCAATTCCCACAAATACCAGTCCGCATAGCCTTCGCCCTTGGGGCAGATCTGCTGATAGTACATGTATTCTTCGGGCTTGGCGCGCGGGCGCGGATCGGCGCAGGAGCGCCACTGTTCGGAGTAGAAACGGTATTCGTCCGTGAAAGGCGAAGATACGGTGATGGCCAAATGCGGCAGGACGCATTGCACGCGTTGCTCGTTGTGCCAGTAGTCCAGGCGAGACTTGTAAGTTCTGTTGATTCTCGACGGCACGTTGAAGAGCGATACGGCCTCCGCTTCAAAGCAGCGGATGTTTCCCTTGGGAAAGCCGTAGTTGATCTGGTACGCGCTGAAGCCTTTGGGCATTGGACGCGTCGGCGTCGTCTGCAAGGCGAATTCTATCTGGTAGGTCGCATCCTTTTCATTGAGCTTGCCATCGAGAATGGGCACGGTGACGATGCGCAGACCATTGTCGTCGGGCGTGATTTGCGCGGAGGTCGTGTAGTCGGAAAGATTCCAGCCACGGAGATCGTCGGCGACAAAATCGATTCCGACGTCAGGAGATCCGACCCAGAATGTTGATTTGTTGAAGAGCAGGTCCTTGTGCCAAGCCTGGTCTTTCTGCAGCAGCCGGCAATTGTTCAAGTTGAACTCCGGAGTGTATACGAACTGTCCGTTGCCATTGGGAATGTCCATCTTGAAGGCGATGTCCGGCAGAGTGGCGCCTTCAACTGGCGTGAAAGTACAGTTCAGCCAGACAAGACCGTCAAACTCAAGGCTTCCCTTCACCGCCATTCGGCCATTTGGAAATTCCATGACCGAATGGAATCTTGCGATGTCGCCGTTGATTTCCGTCCAGGCGAAATCCCTTGTCGTCATGGCTTTTCCATTTGCGACAAAGCGGATGTTCTCGGCGGCGCAGCCTTGGGCGGAAATCATCTTGACGGGAATGCCGTCGAAGAGGATCTCGCGGTTCCAGACTTTGGCTGAATTGCCGTCGACTGCGATGTCGCTCCATGGCGCAGGGGCTTTGCCATTTGTGAAGCCGAGAGTGTTGCCAAGCCATTCTGGTTTTTCCGGCAGCACTGCGAAGGTCGTGGTCTCTTCCGCGCCGTTTTCAGTCTTGGCGAAGAAGGTGTATTGGCCTGGCGCCATGCCTTCCAACGAGAGCATGGTCTGGAAGGTCCCGCTGCATTCCATCTGGCTGGAAGCGACGACATTGCCGTCCGCATCCTGCAGGCCGTAGTCAAGTTGCATCTTGCCTGCGGCTGCGGGAATGGACAGCATGGCGCAGAGGTTTTTGCGCGTGGCGTCCGCATTGATGGACAGGAGGCTGAGTTTCTGCATGGCGGAAAGGTCGTATGGAAGGCTCCTGTCGTAAAGGCTATTTCCGCCCTGCAGGCTGACATAATGCAACGTGCCTGCAGATGGCAGGTCGTCTTTTCTCACCACGATTGACGGCGAATTGTCATTGAACACACCTTCGCCGATGGTCTCTTCTTTCGCCGAATTGAATGCGTCGTTTGTGAGATAATCCAGCGGTTCCACGCCCACATGCCATTTGATTTCGCCTTTGCCTTGGCATGAGAGTGTCGCGCTAAGGTGCCCCTTGCACAGTTCGTTTGTGTCCGTTACTATGCTGATGACGGGGGCATTGGAGTCCAGATGCGCACGTGTGAAGAGGACTGGATTAAGATAGGGACCGCCTCTGTACTGCACCGAACAATAGCCGTCGGTGGTGCTGTTCGTGCGATATAACGCGATTCTGAATTCGGGCAGGCTGACGACGTCCGCGATTTCTGCAATCGGAATCTGAAATTCAGTGGTCCAGAAGCCGTCTTCCACAAAATGACGGATGTCGATGTCCTTGCAATTCCATTCTGGCTTTTCCGTGGAAGCCTCCATGCGCGAATCATATAGGCCGTCTTTGCTGTTGACGATGAAGTGAT
>JAKSPA010000181.1 GCA_024405235.1 Lentisphaeria bacterium | reverse complement strand
GCTCGACATCCTCCGCGCTCATGACAACCGCCTAACGCTTTGTGACGGTGGTCACATATTCCAGTTCCACAGGGAAGCCACCCATCGTGAAGGTGTCGCCGCCTTCCAGTTTCGAGACGCCTTCGATCTGCTCGCCATTCACTTCGATCTCAAGCAGCGAGTTCAGAGGCTCGATGGTGACTTGATTCTTGTTGACGCGTATCATGGCGTGGAAGCGCGAAACCGATCCTTCGCGAACGGTGACGTAGTTGTCTCGTGACGCGCCGATGGAATTGTAGCCTTCCCAAAGGACGCCGAATTTGGGCTGTCCGGTGCTGTCAGTCCATTTCAATCTGTAATGGGACGGCACGCCTTTTTCGCCGAAGGCCATGAAGAGATTACCGAAGCGGACGACAGTTCCATCGTACAGAGGCGCCGACGGAACCTTTTTAGCATCCTGAATCACGCCTGCGCGCGATTTGTTGTCGTAGATCTCCCACTGTCCCGTGAGACTTTCCTGCAGATAGAAGTGCTGTCGTGATATACTGCTTTCCGCGAACGCCTTCAGGCAGATCTCGCATTTGGAGGAGCGCCCGAAGAAGATTTTGGAATGCGGGAGGTATATATCCGTGGTGCACTGGGTCAATTCCTTACCTGTTGAATCATAGACTCGGCAGACTGGCATTGGATTCCTCCTTTGTTTAAAACAGTAGGTTGCCATCCGGACGGCAGCTTGCCGTGCCGTCCGGAATGTTCGTTATGCATTCAAAACTGAAAGCGCCTGGCGGATTTCGTCTTTGAGTGTATCGACTAGTCCCTCAAGCGGAAGCATCTTGGAGTCCTTGCCCCAATCGCGATGCTTGAATTCGACTTCGTTAGTAGCGAGAGTCTTCGGCGAAATGACCACGCGCAGCGGAACGCCCATCAGATCGGCGTCCGCAAAGGCGCTTCCCGCCTTCTCGCTGCGATCGTCCAGAATGACTTCCACGCCGGCGGCCTGAAGGTCGGCATAGAGTTTTTCGCACGCCGCCTTGACTGGCTCTTCGTTGTATTTCAGGCCGATGATGTGCACTTGATAGGGCGCGATGGACATCGGCCATATCGGACCATAGTCATCGTGGCACTGTTCGACGATGGCGGCAACCGAACGGCCTACGCCGATTCCGTAGCATCCCATGATCATCGGCTTCGATTTGCCGTCGACGTCAAGGAAGTTGCATCCCATTGGCACGGAATACTTTGTTCCGAGCTGGAAGATGTTGCCGATTTCAATGCCGTGCAGCAATTTGAGCGGCGCGCCGTCAACAGGCGAAGGATCGCCGTCGCGAACGCATGCGATGTCTGCGACGATGACATTCGTCTTGTCGGTGACATCGCGGTCGTAGTTGAAGTTCTTGTAGTGGAACTGCTCCTGATTGGCGCCGATTGCCAGATTGGAGGAGTTTGCGACGGAAGGATCGATGACGATGCGTAACCAGGAACTGCTCCGACGGAGCGGATGAGTGCGTCGTCGGCGAAGGATAGATTGCCGTCCTTCACGACTTTCGCCAGTTTGGTCTCGTTGACCTCCAGATCGCCACGGATGTTCACGAAGACGAGCTTGCCTTGGGAGTCTTTGTAGAAGACCGCCTTGCATGTGTGCGCTTCGTCGATGCCGAGGAATTTCGCCAGATCCGCGATTGTCTTGCAGTGCGGCGTCTCGATCTTTTCAAGAGCCGCGGGTTCTTCTTTGACGTATGTCAGATTTGCGCAGGCGACTTCGCGGTTCGCCTGGTAGTTGCCGTTCGGAGAAACAAAGAGCGTGTCTTCGCCGCAATCGGCTATGGCCATGAATTCGTCAGAGCGGTTTCCGCCGAAGATTCCCGAATCGGCCTGGATGCTGATGAAATTCTTGAATCCGATGCGCTTGAAGATGCGTGTGTATGCCGCGTGGCAGATCTTGTAGTAGCGTTCCAGATCCTCCTGGTTGACATGGAAGCTGTAAGCGTCTTTCATCGTGAACTCGCGAGTGCGGATCAGTCCTGCGCGTGGGCGCGCCTCGTCACGGTATTTGGTCTGGATCTGATAGACCATCAGCGGGAGCTGCTTGTAGCTGCTCACGTTTGCGCGGACTGCATGGACGCAGGCCTCTTCGTGAGTCATGCCGAGCATCATGTCCTTGCCGTTACGGTCCTTGAAGCGCAGAAGCTCCGAGCCGACGCTCTCCCAGCGGCCGCTCTGCTGCCAGAGTTCCGCACTGAGAGCGACAGGCATCAGCATCTCCTGACCGCCGATGGCATCCATCTCCTCGCGGATGATCTGCTCAATCTTGCGGGCGATGCGGTGTCCCATTGGCATCAGTGTGAAAATACCAGCAGACACAGGAAGGCAATAGCCGCCACGCGCCAAAAACTTATGGCTGATTGTCTGCGCATCACGCGGTGCTTCACGCAACCGCTGTCCTATCATTTGGGAAAGTCTCATGACAAAAAATCAAAAAAAATGGTAGAAGTTCAATTGTTCGCAGGCACAATACACCCATCGTGCGCCCGCGCATAACAAAATATATCTTCTGAAAAGTACTCCGAATAGCATTGAAGGCGACAATAGACGATTAAATTACGTGTAGTTGTCATTTTTTTTCAACAAAGGAGAATACAAGATGAAAAAAGCTGTCCTTTTCCTTATCGCGATTTCGGCATTGTTCCTTGTGACCTCCTGTGAAAAGCAGGAAAAACCAATCACCGACGGCGTCGCCGAGACTCTTGACTACGGCACGACACTTGGCAAGACACTCAACAAGGCGAAGAAACAGATTCCTCAGATGAACGAGGAACACAACAGACAACTTGAGAAGGCCTTGGAAGACTAATTTCGTTTCTCTTGAAAATACGCGTTAAGCGAGCAACCAAAAAGAATCCCAAAAGAACCATGAAAACAACTGCACTTCGTCTTTACGGCGTCAACGATCTGAGACTTGAATCCTTCGAACTGCCAGAATGCGGCGACGACGGAATCATCGCGGAGGTTATTTCCGACTCCATCTGCATGTCATCCTTCAAGGCCGCCGAGCAGGGCGCCGCTCACAAGCGCGTTCCGAATGACTGCGCCACCAATCCCGTCATCATCGGCCACGAATTCTGCGGCATCATCCGCGAAGTCGGCAAGAAGTGGCAGGACAAGTTCCAGCCAGGCGAGCGCTTCGGCATCCAGCCCGCAATCAACTACAAGGGCACTCTCGATGCTCCTGGATACTCCTTCGCGTCAATCGGCGGCGATTCCACGTTCGTGAGAATCCCCTCCTGCGTCATGGAAATGGACTGCCTGCTGAAATATTCTGGCGAGGCCTTCTTCATGGCATCCCTCTCCGAACCAATGAGCTGCCTTATCGGCGCCTGCCATGCGCAGTATCGTCTGGAGCGTCCAGGCTACTATGAACACACAATGGGCGTAAAGAAGGGCGGCAAGTGCGCCTGCCTGGCCTCCGCTGGCCCGATGGGACTCGGCTTGGTCGACTATCTTGTCCACGGCCCGATGAAGCCCGCTCTGGTCGTCGTCACCGACATCGATGATGCACGTCTGGCCCGCGCCGCTTCCGTTCTGACCGTTGAAGACGCTGCGAAGAACGGCGTGAAACTGGTCTTCCAGAACACCTCCGCTCCCACTGCTGTCGCGGATCTCATGGCTCTGACCGACGGCACTGGCTACGACGATGTCTTCGTTCTGGCGCCAGTCGCTCCCGTCGTCGAGCAGGGCGATGCAATTCTCGGCCGTGGCGGCTGCCTGAACTTCTTCGCAGGCCCGATCGATCCGAAATTCTCAGCGAAATTCAACTTCTACAACGTCCACTATGCTGGCACTCACATCGTCGGCACCAGCGGCGGCAACACCGATGACATCCGCGAAGCTCTGGATCTCATGAGCAAGGGCATCCTGAATCCCTCCATGATGATCACACACGTCGGCGGTCTCACCGCTGCAAAGGACACCACGCTCAATCTGCCAAACATCAAGGGCGGAAAGAAGCTCATCTACACGCACCAGGACTTCCCGCTGACCGCTATTGCGGACTTCGCCGAGAAGGGCAAGACCGATCCTGTCTTCGCCGAATTGGATGCCGCTTGCAAGCGCCACAACGGCCTCTGGAATCTCGAAGCCGAAAAGATCGTTCTCGAGAAGATGCCCAAACTGGCACTCTAATCTCCAGCCGATAGAATAAACAAAAAGGGACTGCAGCAGACCCGTTTAGGTTGCGGCAGTCCCTTTTTTTGTTTACGCTATGTTCCCCAAGAGGGTAGCTACTGCCTGCGGCGCGTACTGCGCCTGAAGGCGCTAAGAGAGCGGCGTGAACGCCCGTACTGCCGCATTGTGCTGCGCCCAATGCGGCTTAATTCC
>JAKSPA010000180.1 GCA_024405235.1 Lentisphaeria bacterium | reverse complement strand
TGCGGGCCTTCTCGCGTGCCTTGGAGAGCGCGGGAAGAAGCATGGAGGCCAGAATGGCGATGATTGCGATGACAACCAATAATTCAATCAGAGTGAAGGCATAGTTACGTCTCATGTTTGTCTCCTTTTTGTTGTGTTGTTGCTTTTTGAGAAAGAATGGTTGTCGTTGCCTGCGTACGGCTTAGGCAGTCAACCATCTTTTTGGGTGGGGAATCAATTGGCTGATTTCAACTACTTTCTTACGAATTCTATGGTGTTTTCCTGAACGAGTGCATCAAATGGGAAGGCGAAGCGGTTGTTGCGGTAGGTGGCCGCGAAAGGCGTGCCGTTGAGTAGGATCTGCGAGACGGAGGAGCCTGCGCCTGTGACTACGAGGCTGATTCGCCTATCTCCCCAGCGTAGTGGGTAGATTTGTTTATAGGAGGTCATTTCGGCGGGAAGATGGGGCGCGAGTTCCATTGTGTTTGCGCGGAAACGAATTGCAAAGAGACCGCGCAGGAAGCCGCCGAAGGTGCCGAATCCGTCGATGTAGAAGGCGCCTTCCGTATCGGGATTGTATTCGCCGAGGGTCTGTCGCCCGTAGTCGTCCATCACGTCGCGCAGAGTTCCTGTGGCGTGGATATCCCGCATGCATTTACCGACGGCGTATGCTTCGTCGAATCGGTTGTTTCTGAGAAGCGCATAGAGGTATCTGGCCTGTGTGCTGAACCATGCGGCGCCATTCCAGTGGCTGCCTGCGCCGCCGTATGCCGGATCGTCCTTCTGGTATGTGGGTTCCGCATCGTCGTGAATTGGCCAGACGGAGACTGCGAGAGGGGTGGGCGAGACACGGCGGAGTTTGTCGAGCGCGGCGTTGGCGATTTCATCGGGCAGGGCTCCCCACGCTGCCATGTCCACATTCGCGTTGCCTTCGAGGTAGTTATGTCTTGGAGCGCCAAGAACGCCGTGCCGGATTCCGTCTGCGTCGATGTAGTTTATCAGATATGAATTCGCCTCGACCAGTTGTTTCAGCGCTTCCTGAAGTGCTGCTGCGGCTTGGCGGTATTCCGACGCCTTTTCGGCATTGCCGGCGAATTCCTCGAGTTCCGCTGTGACATCAAGCGCCTTGGCTGTATTGACGACAGCGCCTGAGGGGAGGCCGTAGTCTGATTTGCCTGGCCCGCGGTAGGTTGCGCCGTAGGCGCGTTCGATGAGAATTCCAGAAACGCCGATTTTGAGAAGGCCTGTCCTCTGATCGCGCCGCGAGAGAATCCATGCGAGTGTCTTCTCCATTGCAGGAAGATAGCGCGCGGTCATTTCCCGGTCACGTGTCATAAGCAGCAGATCCGCCAGAGACAGAACGCTTGCGGCGTTGCCTTCCACCCAGAAGTCGAACTGTTCGGCGTGGCCGCAGCTCTCGTCGTTCTTGTAGCGCGGAACAGGAATCTCCTCTTCGGTGCTTATCCATTCAGGAAGTGCACCAGATGGTCCCACGAAGCCATTCGCGTCCCCTTTTACGCCGTCCGCCTGAAAATCGAAGAAGAGTCTGAGAGTGTTTGTGTGGTATTCGAGCAACTTTCCTTCCAGAAAAGGCGTCGTGCAGCACATGCCGAAGTAGTTCTGGCTCCAGACGCCTTTCCACTTGCCGCCTTCCACAAGCAGTCTGTGGCGGTCGTACGCCAGGCGCTGGATGCCTGGAGCGACTGCACCCGAAATGGCGTCGGCACAGAAGTTTATCATTGCGGTGAAATCATCCGCGCCTATTGTTTGACAGAAATTTGGCATTTTTGGGGGAATTGAGTTCAGGTCCCTAATCCAGATATAGAGAAAACTATTTCAGGTTCAACACCTTCCGCCAGTTGGCGGCGAGTTTTCGGAGGTCGTCACGCGGAATAGGACAGGCTGCGGGATTTTCCGTGAACGATGTCACGAAGTAGTCCGTGAAGAAGAGGCAAGGGGTGCCGAGCTTGTAGCTGTTGAGGGTGTAGTCCATCCATTTGTCGTAGTATGAATGGATCCAGTTGTCCGTGTCAATTTCATGGGCAGGTAGCGCGGCGCGGGAGAGTCTTGCGCGCTCGGCCATGGTTTCATAGACATTGGTGTCTGCGTCAATGTGGCATGTGTCGTGCAGGCGCAGCATGTCGAAGGTGTCGTGGAAGTACGGATGGCCAGTGCTGCTGTTGACAAGAACGTCAGGCTTGACGGATTTCGCTGCATCATGGATTGTCTTCTGGAGATCGTAGAGGAGTTCCACGCCCCACTTGGCTCCGCTTACGGTCTTTGGATGCGTCTTAGGCAGGACCTTCAGCGGCTTGTCCCAATGTTCGCGTCCTTGTGCGAAGCGCTCGCATGGCGTCATCTGGAGCATGTCAATCTTGAAGCCATCCGCATCGTAGCCATCTGGCGAAACCAGTTCGCGTATCTGCTGCGCGACGAATTCAAGATATTCAGGATTGCCTGCGTCCGCCCAGAAGCGTTCCGGTTTATCGGTGTCGATGAATGTGTCTTTATTGAGAAGGGGATCCCAATACTGCAATTTTCCGTTTGGATTAGCCATCAGGCACCATTTGTCAGGGAGTCCTTCCGTGAACCAGAGGCCAAGCCACAGGATGACTTTGATGCCCTCCTGGTGCTTTTTTGCAATCCAGCCCTTAAGGTCTGGCCAATAGCCGTGATGCGGCTTCCAGAGGCCGCCAGGCGACCATCCGCAATCGATGATGACGGAGCCTATGGGCATGTCCACGGATTTCAGGATGTCGAGATTGCGCTGGACCATCCATTCGGTCGCGAAAGGCATGCATCGTGCTTCGCCGCCCGGCCCGAATAGATGGAATGCGAATGCGCCGCCTGCACCTCCTGCACAGAAGATAGGCAGTCGCCACCAGTCGTACTTCTTCTTCGGCGCGGAGGCTTCCGGATAGGCGAGTGCCAGACCGCGCTTCAGCAGTTCGAGATTGCTTTCGGACTCCACGGCTTCGGTCAGTTCCAAACGTATGAAATCACGCTCGGTTTCTGGATCGGAATGACCTTCCAGTTCGACTGTCACCGTGACGCCTTCCGCATCGGCCGCGAAGGTTGCAGTCGCGAAGAGATGGTGTCCGCGCTCGGCCGCGATGTTGAGCAATGTGCGTCGTTTCGCCGCTTCGTCGCGCACGGCGACGGCAAAAGGCGGCGGCGAGAAGCGCGATGCGGATTCCTGCATCTCGAAGGTCGTTCCGAGCGTGACCGTGTGCGGCAGTTCGTAGAATCCCGTGAAATTTCGGATGGAAGGGGAGCTGTTCCAGATTCCCGCAGGCCTGAAGCCCAACTCTGCTTCGCCGATGCGCCAGACCAGATCGCCTGCGGCGCTTGGAATGCCTTTGAGTATGCTGCGATTGGACATTGTCGTGTCTTTATTTGGCGATTGCCGCAAGGCGCTTCAGCAGTGCCGTGCGCCATTCGTAGGTCTTGTAGGTGTCGTCGGCCGAAAGAACGGCGTTCAGCGTCTCTTGGGAGACGAGACTCTTCAGTTCGGCGTCGTCGTTGTTCTTAAGGAACTCCTTTGCCGTCAAGAGCATGTGGAGATCTTCGGCGGCTTCGCGGTATGCTTCCATGCGCGGGCAGACGATTGCGCCGTTGGTTCCGTGGTAGAACATGAATCCGTTCCATGCGTCCTTTGCATCGGAGGGGAACCACTCGTTGGCGCGCCATGAATTGAAGCCCCACTGCGAGAAGCCGTCGTTGCCCATCAGATACGAGCGGATTCCACGGAAGCGGCAATAGGTCTGCATGTTGATCTGCGGCAAACCTATGGAGCAGAGATATGGAAGGAATTTCTTTCCAGTGGATTTGTAGAATTCGAGTTCTTCAGGGCCGCTTGCGCGTTCCGTGATGCGCGGTTCCCACGGAATCCACAGATCGATGAGATCCTTGCAACGTTCAATGAACTCGCGGCTGATCCATGTCGGCATGGTGCCGAATGTCTGGAATTCTGGGACGGTTTTGCGGATGAATTGCATCGTTTCGACGTATGCATCGTAGATTTCAGGCTCCGGTTCGTCCTGGAATTCCACATAGAAGCGATCGAATGGGATGTTGCGCTTGCGGAGAGACGCCGCCCAGTTCTTGAGATACTTTCCGAAGAGTTCGCGGAATTCCTCGTCCTTGAACGAAAGGTCTTTGCCGTATTTCTTGAGTTCATTGACGAATGGCCAGTAGGAACCGTAGCTGTAGAACCATTTGAGATCCTGCGAGAGCAGCCACTCTTCCTCCATGTCGTAGTCTTCAGGATTTTCGGAGATGATGATCTTGTCGTTTTCCTTGTCGTACGAGATTGCCTTCGGCTGGATTCCAAGCCAGTGGCAGATGTAGTTGATGTGGTATTCGCGCCACATCTAGAAGTATTCCGGACGTTTGCCTTCGGCGAAGCTGAAGATGTA
>JAKSPA010000018.1 GCA_024405235.1 Lentisphaeria bacterium | reverse complement strand
CCGGCATTCCGGTATCTTTCAAGGCAGCGTGATAGTCCCTGAACAACTCCGCCAGACGTGTCGCCTTGTCCGTGGCTGGGACACCCTCTGGAACAAGAGCGAAACTGAATACGGCAGACTGTATCATCTTCTGCTGGAACATCGACTTCACATCGTCTATGATCTCCTGTTCATGTCCAGGCGACATGAATGTCACGTTGACGAGGAAACTATTCTCTTTTCCAGCACCCAAAAGCGAGATGATGCAAAATGGGATGCTTATCAGCAATGCCTTGAGATAACGAAACATCTTTTGAATCACTTACTTAGCGGATTGTTTCGCACCAATGCGAAGCGTCCAGACGTTAAGCATATTGAGCGCGTAGAATATCGCAAGCATTGCGACCACGCCACAGAAGCCCCATGCGCCGAAGACGCGCAGAGAGACTTGATTGCCAACCAGACCAGCCACGCCCCAGGCGGAGAGAACCGCGCCGTGGATCTTGGAAATGTTGTCCATTCCGAAATGGTCGGCAAGGACGGCAGGAATCGTCGAGAAACCTGCGCCATAGCAGGAATTGATGATGAGCAGCGCCACGCCGATGAAAGGCGGCCAGAAGGAGAAGCACATCACGCCGACGGAAATTGCAAGCAGAATAAGCAGAATGTCGGTTCTGCGGGGGAGATGATCGCTCCACCATGCGAAGATGAGTCGTCCCGCGCCGTTCATGAGACCGCAGCCCGTGATGATCAGCGTGACAAGTCCAGCGCTGTAGCCTACGGAATCCATTTCCATGAACTGCTTGGAGAGCGGAATAAGAGAGAGGCCGCAGCTTATGTTGAGGAACATGAAAAGCCATGCGCGCATGAACCAGCCATTGGACAGAAGGCGCCCGTAGGAGAAGGCTTTGGCGGACGCGACGCCTGCGTTTGCGGATGGTTTCATGACCGCTTCTTCAGCCCTTCTGGCGGCACGCAATGCGGCGGCGGGCTTGCGCAGAAGAATCGCGCTTGCAATCATCGGAATGGCGTAAATGGCAGCCAGCACGAAGAAGATGCGCGTGATGCCCACATGGCTCTGCAACGATTTGTCGATGAGTGTGCACAGCGATGAACCGAGTCCGAAACTGATGATTGGAACTGCGGCCGCAAGGGCCTTGCGCTCCTGGAACCACAGCATCAGCGTCTTGACGGGCGTGATGTAGATGACGCCTGTACCAAGACCTGTCAGAAAGCCATAGCCGAGATAGATGATGGCCTTGGACTTCATGTTGATGCCGATGGCCGTGGCAATCAGACCGCAGAGGAAAAGCGCCGTTCCGACGTATGCAGAAAGGCGAATGTTCTTCTCGACGATCTTTCCGAAGAAGGCTGCGCCCATTCCAAGAAAGAAAATGCCAAGCGAGAATGCGAACTGCACCTGCGGCTGAGGCACATTGATATATTCCGAAATGCGTGTCGAAAATATTGTGAACGCGTAGATCTGTCCGACGGACAGTGCCAAAAGCACCGCAGGCAAAACTGCGTTGAAGGTGCGTTTGCGGGATAAGATGGAAGCGTAGCGTCGCTTCCAGTGCATGCTGCTCTCTGTCATGGATTTCTAACTCCTGTTTTGATGCAACTATGCCCAGACGAGCGGCTTCCTTCGAAGGTCATGCGGTTCATGTGGTGAACTCCACACGGGACACACGCCCCGCCTCGTCAGTTCCGCAGACTTGCATAATATAACGTTGACTTCTTGTTCTCAGGCGAGACAACCGCTTTTTTTCATACCAATCAACCGACTCCCACGTGGCCCATCCTCACACAAAAAAAAGGCGCCCTCTTTCTTATGAAAGACAGGCGCCCTTTTCGAAACGAAATTACTTCGTGGCTGGAGTCTTCAGAATGACGGGATTGCGCAGATTCTGGAAAACGCGCTCAAAGAGCGGCAGAGCGCCTTCGACGTTCTCCGGATGCATGAGTTCGGCGCACTCCTGAGGAGTGAGGCTCGGACGGTCCTCGTATGCCTTCTTGAAGAGGCTGGTGTAGTAGCGGACGAGGAAGTCGTCTTCGCTGGTGACCGTGCGGAAGAGCGAGAGAAGTCTGCGGCTCTGCGGCTGATTGCTGGTCTTGGGGTTCTCCCAGAGGCATGCGCCGAAGATGAGGCTCCAGATGGTTCCCTGCCATGGACGATCGTCGACAACGTGGTCCGGATCGACTGTGTTGCGCAGGTCCTCGTTGGTCATCTCGCGGCCCTTTTCGGAGAAGATGATGAAAATGTTGTGAAGGACCTTGTCACGGATGTCGCCGTCGGTGATGTGCCAGCGAGTCGCCTGCATATACTGTGCCAGATCGAAGCTTGCGAGCTCTTCGTCGGAATACGCGGAGGCGTTGTGGCAGTTGCCGAGGCCGACGGTGGTCGCGTCGTCAGTCTTGGTGATCTTGACGGTGGTGTTTGCGATATTGCGCAGGAACTCTTCGAAATTCGCGCAGCTGAAGTCGGCGGGGGAGAAGTCCGGCATGACATCGAGGACCTTCGCCTCAAGCTGCTCGATCGGCATTTCGCCGTTCACGAGGATAGTCTTGATGGCATACAGAACCTGCGACTTGTCGGTGGAATTGGGAGCCTTTGCACGGACGGCGCCTGCGGCGTTGTTGTCAGCGGTGGCGATGAACTCATCGGCGACTCTGGTCAGCGCTGCGGCGGAAGCGGCTTCCGGTCCGAGAATATAGACGCTCTTGCCCATGGCGCGGATACGCGAAACGAATGGCAGGAGTGCCAAGTCGTTTGTTCCGAAAACCACGCCGCCCAATTCCGCATTGCGTGCGATTTCATCAAGTGCATCCAGACCCATGCAGACTGCTGCATAGCCAGGGATGCGGAAAGCCGTTCCGGTTGCACGTGGAATGAACTGCATTTCGGCGCCTGCCTTGGAGAGATCGGTGATTGTGTGGCGCGTGCGCGGGCCGCTCCAATCGCCGTAGGCTTTGCAGTAAACGACGGGACCGTAGTGTGTCTCGAGATATGCGACCACATCCTGGTGGGAATAATTGCGGTTGAGGTCGACGTCGAGTTTGCCGTTAAAGCCCATCAGGTTGTCATAATCGATTAACAGGGCCAATTGCTGTGCTTTCTGTGCCATAGTCGTGTGATAATTAAGGTTTGAGTTAAAAAAAGAATGAACTTTTTTGGGTTGTGTTGTTTTGGGTGTTGTGTCTCAAGGTTAAGAGAAAATACGGAACACTAAAAAAATAATTGGAAATTCTTGTGGTTGTGGTGTGAGAGTGGTCCACAGACTCTTGGCGAATAGAAATCAGCCTTTCGGCAAGAGATATCGTGGCGTCCCGGCGAACAAATCCGTCCAATGCCTAAGCATTTCAGGATTTCCATCTGGATTCGCCCAGACTTCAATTACATCATATCGGAGTGGAATTTTTGGATTTCCGAGCGTATTCAAATACGCTGAAACTGCGCGTCGGAGATTTTTGCGTTTATCGGGATCAACGGCAACAATGGGATGCGGCATAGGTTGCCGCCCGCGATGCCAGCGTCGTGTCTTGACCTCCACGATGCAGAGGGTTCCTGCGTCATCTCTACAGACGACATCCAATTCGCCCAGATTTCTCGGAGCCCGCCAATTTCGGCAGAGGAGTTCGTAGCCCGCATTTTCAAGAAACTCGGCGGCAGCGTTTTCACCCAGCCGACCAATGCGGGCGGCGAAATTGCGCAGTCTCCTCAAATCGGAGGGAAACAGCAATTTCAGCCTTTCGGAAAACACCATAATGTAGCACCATTTTTCATAACGCAAATATCTACAGCGGATTATTTACGATTTTCTTTCGCGTGAAGGTGAAAGAACGTTCCAGAACCCTACCAAAAAATTGGAGCGGGTGATGGGAATCGAACCCACGTAGCTGGCTTGGGAAGCCAGTGCATTACCATTATGCTACACCCGCTCGGAAAGGAAATTGTCTTTGTCGTAAACGCTATTAATGTAGGTGTTTCCTGATTTTTTTCAAGTTAGTTTCGTCACAAAGGAACGGCAAATTGTATTCGATGTGCCTTTTTTTCGCAATGAAAGTCCATAGCATGTCCCAGAAGGACTTCAGTTCGTTCTGAGAAAGCAGCGCATGACGAATGTATCCATCCTGAAACGCCTTTATGCATTCGGTCCACTTCGCTTCGCCAGCCGCCGCCGCGACAGGCCCCGTTCCCGCGATGAATTGGGCGACATTGTGAATGCGGCAATCCCAATCCATCGGCAGAGGAAGACGGCTGACATTGTCGCAATCAACCAGGCACACGTGATACGGACATTCGTCTTCGCATCGTTCGTTTAGGACGAAATTGGCGGGTTTGGTGTCCTTGTGGTAGATTCCAGCGGTATGCAGTATCGCCAAGATCGCTCCGCATGCGGCGAAAAGATTCTTCGCATCCTCTCGATTGACGTAGTCGCCGCTATGGAAATTGCCGCTGCCGCAATCGCGGAAGATGATGAACTTGCTGTCGCTTTCCGGAATGGTCACTGTCGCCACGCTCTGCGGCGTGAAGAAGCGCATCAAGGCGGTGCCATTCTGGCATCGTCTGAGATGGCGGTTACCTTCCCAGAAGTGATTCTTCTTGAATTCCTTGACGATGAGCGCGGTTCCAGCGGCTGTTTCGCAGCGTGTGATGTTCCGCTTGCGGTCCGATTTCAATGCGGAATTCGCACGAAGCTGCTCGAGATGACTGAGAACTGCTTCGCGCGCTTCCTGCGACGACAATTTCGGAACGTCCGCACACTTGAACTGCTCCACGCAATCCATGATTGCCGCGGCACGGGAGAGCTTCGGCTGATTCTGCGCGCGGTTCAACAGCATCTCCCTCAGCACCGCAAGCCTCGGAATCGTATATGCAAGAGCCTCCTGGAAGATCTCATCGTCGAAAGGCGAACACAGGACCGTGCAGCCAGCTGCCTGCACAAAAGGACTGTATCCGCATGATGAACTGCAGATAATCGGCAGCCCGCACGCAAGGCCGTCTGTCATCGCATTGCCTGCGAATTCGTTGCGTGCTGGAAGAACAAGAAGATCGGCCGCCTGCATCAAGGCGCGACGATTCGATATCTCCCTCCTGTGAAATACTTTTCCTGCGACAAAGCCATTCTTCTCCGCTAGTTCGCGCAGATCGGAAGCGTCTCTGTCGTCCTCTGAACTTAGCACGAGCAGACGGCAGCGGCTTTGTATTTTCTGCGGAAGAATCGCTAGAGCAAAGAGCGTTCTGTCCACTCCTGCGTCATACCAGTCCGCGGCTGGATGGACGATCAGTATGTCCCCCTTTTCGGCGCAGTCGAATTCTCTGCGCAGCGCATTGACGGCATCGTCGCTTTCAGGGAGGCTGGAGGAGATGTCGCCAAACAACGGCGGAACAGTATGTATGCGGCTTGGAATCACACCATAGCGCAACCTTAGCGTCAGCTTCTGCAATTCGCCTGAAGCGAGTATGACGGTGCTTGAAGGCGCGCGATAGAGTTCCTGCTCGAGACTTCCCTTTTTCGCTTCTTCGCGCTCGAATATGCCGAATTTCGTTCTGGGAAACTCTGGATAGACTACGAGTTCGGACGGAATGCAGAAATCCGCGCCAGGCAGCGCCTCCAGCGCCAGCGTTCGGTCGAATCTCCCGCTGGAACAGAGTTCACGGAATTTTCTGACGAACGCGTCATGGCTGCCACGCACGCGGATGATTTCGAGATCTGGCGGCAGCGCGTCTTCGTCGGTTGCTTTTCCAGTAAGCAGCGTCAGTTTCCATGCGCGGTGGTCGGCCTCCTGCATGAGGCCGCGGATCTCACGCAGGAGATCCGTGTGCGCATTCAACTGATAGCGTGCCAATAGGATATTCATGAAAAGCAACGGAGACGCGCCAGGCGCTACAGATTTCCGGTCATGGCCTCCACAGGCAGCTGGAACGCCTTTATGCCTTCGCGCTTCGCAGCGCCGTCACGCAAAGCCTGCACCGCGTCCATGAGCGGCTTAGCCTGCGAGTCCTCGACGACCGCCATGAGTGCGGAATTCGCGCCAGGCCACACGCTCGTGTCCATTCGCGGTCCTGTGGTAATGCCTTTGCCAAGGAGTCTTGGCCACTGCGTGAAACATTGGACATTCATGCGGGACAGGATATTCTGGACATCTTCTTCGATGGAAATGTTATACACGATGAAAATCAGTTTCATGCCCGTTTCTCCTTGATGACAAATGAATAGAGAGTTGGAACCACGGCCAGAGTGACGATCGTGGAAATCGTCAGACCGCCGATGATGCAGACCGCCAGCGGGCTCCAGAGCTCACTGCCCGTGGAGTTGGAAAACGCCATGGGCAGCATGCCGAAGATGGTGGTCAGTGTCGTCATGAGAACAGGACGCAGACGCGAACGACCAGCGGCGGTAATTGCGTCGAAGACGGTTTCGCCTCTGGCAATCAGGATGTTGATGAAGTCGATGAGAACGATCGCGTTGTTGACGACTGTTCCAACAAGCATGATCAGTCCAATGAAGCTCATGATGTTCAGCGTCATGCCAGTGATTGCGAGAGCGAAGATGGCGCCTGCGCCTGCAAACGGGATGGAGAACATGACGATGAAGGGCGCTGAATGTGATTCGAACTGCGCGGCCATGACCATATAGACGAGAATGATACCGAGAACAAGCATCAGCGTCAGATCGCCGAAGGACTTGCCCTGCTCCTTGATCTGTCCGTCGTAGTCGAGCGTGATGCCGTGCGGCAGACTGACCTTCGTGTTAATGGCCTGCTGCAGTTCGCCCCAGACTTCGCCAAGCGAACGGCCGTAGATGTCCATCTGCAGAGTCACGCAGCGCTCCTGTCCGACGCGCGTGATCGTGACAGGGCCCAGTTCCTCGCTTATGGTCGCGAAGGAATCCAGCCTGAAGCGATTGCCGCCGACGGTGATTTCGGAATTCATTAGGTCGCTGATGGTGGATCGTTCGTTCTCGTTGAGCTGCAGGAAGATGTCGTATTCATCCTCTGCCTGGCGGAACTTGCTGGCGGTGTTTCCGTAGAAAAGCGTGCGGATTGCGGAAACGATGCTGTTGATGTCAACGCCGAGCGCGGCGGCGGCATCTCTGTCGATATTGATGACGACTTCACGATTGCCGTTGTCGAATGTGATTGTCGGGTCCTTCACGCCAGGAGTATCCAGCGCACACTGCCGTATCTGCTGTGCGACGTTGAGCGATTGGTCGAGATTGTATCCAAGGACCTTCACGATGATAGGCTTTTCGTTGGATCCGCCCATCATCATGTTCATCATGCGGTTGGATGTGGACAGGAACACGCGGTCCAGTTCGGGCCATGTGCGCAGTTCCGCCAGCACCATTTCACCGAGCTCGGCCGTCGCATAAGGACGGTACTCGCGTTCGAGCAGCTTGATGTTGATGCGTCCGACATGGCCGCCGCTGCCGCCCCAGCCGTTCTTGTTCTGGCCTGCGCGCCAGTTGTCGAAACGCACTGCGGTCTTTCGGGCATTTCCGTCTTCGTCGGGCGCGATGCCCTGTCCCGCATATTTTGTCGTGAGCAGTTCCTGCTCCTTGGCGTAAACCAGTTTCGTGATGCGTCTTGCCACATCGGCAGTCAGTTCCGAACGCGTGGACACAGGCAGCTGGAAGCGCACTTCCATTTCACCAGTGTCCTGGTCAGGCGTGAATTCGGTTCCGACGAAGGGAATTGTCAAAACAGCCGCACCGACGACAAGAGCGCCGATGAGAATGACGCCGTTGCGGTGATGCAGGCAGGCGCCGAGCAGGCGTCCGTATGCGCGTTCGACCGCAAGGAAGATGTTCTCCGAGAAGTCGAAGAGTTTTCCCGACAGACCGCCACGGCCTTCTTTTTCATCGGACACAGGCTTGAGCAGCTTGCTTGAAAGCATCGGCGTGAGCATCAGCGCGCAGCACAGCGATGCCAGCAGCGTCGCTGTCACGAGTCCGCCAAGCTGCTTGAAAATGATTCCTGTGGCGCCCTGCACGAAAACCATCGGGAAGAAGACGCAGATCGTTGTGGCGGTGGAGGCCAGAAGCGAAAGACCGACTTCCGATGCCGCGAACATGGACGCCTCTTTGACACGAACGCCGCGCGTCACCGAACTCGTGATGTTCTCAAGGACGACGATCGCGTTGTCGACGACCATTCCGATTGCAATCGCCAGTGCGGAGAGGCTTATCATGTTGATGGTCCAGCCCATGAAGTACATGAAGGTGAACGCGATGATGAGCGAGAAGGGAATCGTGAGGACGATGACAAGCGACGAACGTATGTTTCTCAGGAAGAAGAACGACACGAGAATGACGAAGAGACCGCCCCAAAGCACCGTCCCGCGCACATTGCTGATGGACTGGTTGATGAAGGTCGACGAATCGCTGACGATGAAGAATTCGATGTCCTGCGGCAAGGTCTTCTGCAGTTCCTTCAGTTCGCGCTTGACCGCATCGCAGACGGCAACCGTATTGGCGCCAGTGCGCTTCTGGACCATCATCATCATGCCGTCACGACCCATTGTCTCGACGTACTGCGTGATTTCCTGGAAGTCGTCTTTGACCTGCGCGACGTCTTTGATTCTAAGAAGCGAACCGTTTTTGCGCAGAATCGGAATATCCGCAATCTGCTTCGGATCAGTGAATTCACCAAGAACACGGATGGTGTATTCGACGCTTCCGATCTTCAGAGTTCCCGCAGGGAGAGTCCTGTTTTCGCGAGCGATGGCATTCTCGATGTCCGAAAGCGTCAGACCGTATCCAGAGAGCTTTTCGCGGGAGAGAACGACGGAAATCTGACGCTGAAGACCGCCGAAGGCGTCAACTGAACCCACGCCGTCCAGCCGCTGCAACGGCTGCGCGACTTCATCGTCGATGATGTCGTTGAGGTGTTCGCGGGATTCCCTCGCCGTCACGCCAAGAAGCATGATGGGCATGTCCGCCGAGTCGAACTTGAAGATCGTCGGTGTATCAACATCGTCAGGCAGCGCGCTGATCGCCATGTCCACCTTGCTTCGGACGTCGTTGGACGCTTCGTCGATATTGGTTCCCCAAGTGAACGTGCAGGAGATGTTCGACACGCCTTCCGACGTATTGGAGCGGATGGTATCAAGATTGGACACCGAACCAAGACGCTTTTCCAGAACACGCGTGACTTTCGTCTCCACGTCTTCCGCGGAAGCGCCCGACCATGTCGTCATGACTGTGACTCTGGTGGGTTCGATCTCAGGCATGAGATCAAGTCCCAACTTGAAGAAGCAGATGACGCCCAGAACCAGAATCGCCAGGAAGAGCATTCCTGTGGCGATAGGCCTTCTTACACCAAATTCAGGTAATCTCATTGGCCGAGCGCCTCCCTATTCGCTGACGCGTTTGATTTCCGAACCGTCAGTCAGCCTGTGCTGACCCTGAACGACGATTTCGTCACCCACCTTGAGACCCTCAAGAATCTCGACCTGTCCGCCAGTGGTGAGTCCCAAAACGACTGGAACCGCACGGACATTGTCGCCTTCGCAGAGGAAGATCAGCTGCTTGTCGACATTTCGGATCGGCAGCGAGACATCGACCGTGACGACGTCGTTGCGCTCTTCCATGAGCAGATCCACGGAGGCATACATTCCAGGCAGCAGGCGGTAGGTGCCGTCCTCTCCACGCGGATTCTCCACACGGAGTTCCACCTGAGCGGTACGAGTCGTGACATTGACTGCAGGATAGATCTTTTCGACCACGCATTCAATCAGTTCGCCTGGATGGGACGCGCTCTTCAAAGTCGCCTTTGTCTTGCCTGGAATCACGAGCGAAAGCCGATTCACGGGAACGGAGATGATGACCTTCACGGTGTCGATGTCGAGAATGGTCACAAGAGGCGTTGAAGCGGTGACCTGCACGCCTGGATCAAGATGCTTCGCGCTGACGACGCCGTTCATTGGAGAGAGAATCTTCGTTTCGGAGAGCTCCAGTTCAGCCTCTTCCTTCTTCGCCACCGCCTGACGCAACGCAGCCGAAGCCTGCTCGACAGAAGCCTGCGCGCCCACGAGATCAGCCTGCGCGGCCGCGTAGTCAGCCTTTGCCTGTGCCAGCGCCGTGCCGGCCTGGTCGAGACTCTGCTGCGTGCCAGCCTGCTGCTTCACAAGGTTCGCCATACGGTTGTATTCGCGCTGCTTGTCATCCAGATTCGCCTTCTTGGAATCCAGATCGGCCTTCTTGCGTTCGAGTTCAGCCGCCGCGCTGGTGCAATTCGCTTCCGAAGCAGAGACTGCCGCAACCGCGCTCTGGTATTTCGCCTGGTACTCGCGGTCGTCCAACTTGCCGATCAGCTGACCTTTCTGAACGCGGGTGCCCTCTTCGACAGGCGTGCCGTCTTCCAAAGCCAGCGCCTGCAGACGTCCGGCGACTTTTGCCTGCAAATTGACCGTGTGCATCGCTTCGATGTCGCCATTGAAGGTCAGGACGTTCTTCACGGAGGAACTCTTGACAATGTCGGTTTTGACTGTCACAGCCGAACTTCTGGGACCTGCCGCGGCCTTCTGCGCTTCAGCGCGGGCCGCTGAAATCTTCTTGGATACATAGACGCTTGCAACCAGAATAAAGACGACTAGCAGAATCGTGAATGAAGTGGTGGTTTTTTTCATATTTTCCATTCCCAGCCGCACCATGTCGCCAAGAAGTGGATTCGGACATGGCGCGGCGTCTGTTTTTCTTTTTCAGTTTTTTTACTTCAGGTTGTAGCCTACTGCGGAAGAGAGTGTTTCGAATGCATTGAGGACCGAAATCCATGCATTGGAGCGAGCCATCTTGGTATCGTTCAAATTGGTTTCCGCTTCATTGACGCGTGTGATGGTGGCGGTTCCGCCGTCGTATTCCTCCTTCACCAGATCACGAATCTGCGTGGCGACCTCCAGCAGGCTGTCCTCCTTCTTCAGGACTTCCCATGAAGCCTCAAGGGCCAGACGGTTCTGGCGAATCTCGGACTCGACCGCGATCTCACATTCTTCAAGATTCTTCTGCGCGACGATCAGGTCCGCCTGGGCCTGTTTGATATTGGCCTGCGTGTTCAAGCCGTCGAAGAGGTTCCAGCTTGCCTTGAGACCATAGTTGATGGAACGGTCGTAGTGTTTGTTGAAGTGCGCGGAATGCGTGCGGTCGTAGCCATAGTTGCCGAAAGCTGCGATCGTGGGATACCATGCCGCCTTTGCGGTCTTCACCGAAAGTTCAGCCACTTCGACCGCCTGACGCGCCGCCTTGAGATCAGGACGGTTCTCGGATGCGTAGGCCATCATTTCGGATAGCGTCGGGAAATTGTTTTCGACATCGCTTTCAGCGGGCGACACCAGTTCCAGACTGTCCCAGATGTCATCCTGCTGGATGTTGAGAAGATGGCCGAGGCTGATCCATGCGACACGCCACGAACGCTTGGAAATGACATAGTTCGCTTCGGCTGACTGGACCTGGTACTCGAAATTCAGAACTTCGCTGCGCTTCGATGCGCCGAGTTCGTATTTCTTCTGCGCGTCTTCCTTGAGGATTTTGTTGAATTCGGCATCTTCCTGAGAGATGTTCATCGAGTTCTGCGCCTGAAGCACGTTGTAATATGCGTATGCAACCTGCTCGATCAGAAGGCGTTTCGCGTCGTCGCATGCAGCGATGGCACGCTCTCCGCCCAATTCGGCCGAGAGTTTGCGGAAGCGACGTGCAAAGCCGTCGAAGACGAGCCATGAAGCGGAGAGGCCAAGCTCGTAGCTGGTGGTGTTGTCAAAATCGCGATTGGGACGTGTCGCATTGTCGCGAAGGCGTGTGATGCCTGCGTTCAAATCAAGACTGGGCAGATAGGCACTGCGCGCCGTGTCGATTGCGGCCATGGCGGCGTCGATGCTCGCCTGAGCGCGAGCGATGGTCGGATTCTGCTCAAGCGCGATCTTTTTCGCCTCTTCCAGAGTCATCTTGACTTTGCCGAGATTCTCTTCCTGCGCAAAGATTGAAAGCGCACAGAAAAGAGCCGCAAATGCAATTAGGATTCTTTTTTTCATTTTCGTGTTGGTTGATGTTTGGGTTGTTTTTGTTTGAGAAATTCTATTTCAGAACGGCTGATTCGCCGTCTCCGTCGCCGATGTTCCCGCGCGCTTTTTCTTCGGCGTATTCCGTCTTCATCCTGTCCGCCGCAAAACGGACCAGACCGACGATGTGATTCCGAAGATGCTCGCGGTTCACTCGCGGAATAAGCTGCAGAGAACTGCTCGAGTCCTTCATCATATTCGCTTCGATGACTAGATAAAGGCTGAGCGATACGTACGTATAATGCAGCAGAGCGACATTCTGCTCCGTGGCTGCCTCGCCAAGTATGTTGCTCATCAAAAGACTGATGTGCTTCTCAAAACGATGCCTGTTGTCCGTCAGCTGCTTATAACGAGATGGATCGGCATCGACGCCTTGATTCAAAAACTCCCGCATGAAAAACCACGCGGCAAGAAACATCTCGTTGTCGTATGCATTGTCCAGAAGCGTATCGACATAACATGCAAGCAGATCCCATGGATCGCCGTCGGGATTCGCTGAAAGAAGTTTCTGCAATTCCTGCATCCGCAGACCTTCCGCGTACGCGCTTACTTCTTCATAGTAACCCGCCTTGTCACGGAAATAGTAGTTTATGGCCGCAAGATTGCTGTTCGCGGCATCGCATATCTCACGAACTGTCGCACTCGCAAATCCTTTCTCCGCAAAGAGTTTCAGACCTACGGACAGCAGACGCTGACGAACATCCTGTATGTTTTTCTTGGGCATTCTTTTTGTACGTGAAATGTTTTGAAAATTCGCTTCTTTTAATATAATGCATGTTTCAAAAAAATGTTTTAATCCACGCAGTTTTTCTTGCAAAAAGATGACATGGCCCACCACTTGCCCCAAAGTCCATCGCCGCTGTCTCAAGGCAGTATATTAATTTGAATCACCTACCATCTTGAAGAACACAGCATTCACAAAACATACAATGAAAGTCTTCACTTCTTACTATCTTGACACGCCCATTGTCATCGGCCGCGCCTTCGATGTCCTTCAGCCGGAAGAAATCACACAGGAGACAGCGATATTCCTAATACATGGTGGCGGATGGCGTGCCGGCAGCCGCGCTGAATACCACAAGCTGATGGAGGCTTTTGCCCTGCGTGGATATGTGGTCGCATCAACCGACTACCGTCTGGACGCCAAAGACGCCTTCGAGCAGCTTCAGGATGTCCGCGAGGCCTACGATGCCTTCGTGACGCTTCTGAAACAGCAGAACCGACCGCTGAAGATCGCTGTATTCGGCGCATCGGCAGGCGCGCATCTGGCGTCGCTTCTACTTTGCGCCGCGCCAGGCGAATGCGGCGAAGAGGTCCATCTGAAGAACCAATGGGTCAAGCCGGAAGCGGGCGTTCTACAGGCCACGCCTGTTGATCTTTATCCGTGGGAAGGAATGATGACGCAGACTTGGGCGATGTTCAAAAGCATCGTCGGCGTCCCATACGAAACACATCGCGACGTATATGAACGCCTCTCACTCTGCAACTATATCCGCCCCGACAACCCGCGTCTGTTCTTTATGGAAGCGGAACTGGAGCATCTTTTCCTCTCAGAATACACGAAGGATATCCAGAAGAAACATCTGTCGTGGGGAATTCCATCCCGCTGGATCGTATATGACAAGATGGAACATGGTTTCTTCTATGAAATCAGACGCGAAATGCAGAAGAAGGCGCTTGACGATTTCTGCGACTTCGTGGAAAACAACTGATCCAATTCTCAATTCAATTAGTTGAGGGATGGGAAGACCAAAGGGACCAAAGGGACCAAAGGGACAGGAGGAGATAAAAACAATTCTCTATTCTCTATTCTCTATTCTCTATTCTCTATTCTCTATTCTCTATTCTCTATTAATGCAGAAGGTAGAATGAGCCTTGCGGAAGCAAGGCGAAATAAAACTCATTAATTGAGAATTATGAATTGAGAATTGTTCAGCCGCGAAGCGGCGAAGCCCCCGGAGGGGGCGCAATATGGTAGCCCAGGGTAA
>JAKSPA010000179.1 GCA_024405235.1 Lentisphaeria bacterium | reverse complement strand
GATGTCCTGCCTTTGCGGAACGCTGCAGAAGTTCCACGGTGCCGTCATAGAAGCCATTCAGGTTGAGAACCGCCGCAGGTTTGGCTGGACGGCTCTGCATGACATCGATCTTGATGCGTTCAAGAGCATCGAACAATTCGTCCCATGTTCCGAAGCTTCCAGGGAACGCCACTATCGCATCCGCCTTTTCGAACATGGTGTTCTTGCGTTCGGCCAGATCCTCCGTGATTATTGTCTCGCTCAAGCCGTGATATAGGAATTTTTCGGGAAGAGCTTTCGTGAATACGCCAATTGCCCGACCGCCATTATTGAGAACCGCATCAGCGAGAACCGTCATCGTTCCCTCTCTGGAACCGCCGAAAAGCAGCGAGAAGCCGCGACGCGCAAGTTCCTCACCGAATTGCCTGACTGCTTCGACATAGGAATTGTCTTCGGGCATCGTCGCCCCTAGATAGACAAGAACTTTTTTCATAACCACTTCTCCTGAAAAGAGTTTTTTCTACATCCATCTTGCGATGACATCGAGCGGGAGTTTTCTGACATGCAGAACGCCTGCGTCATCCAGATAGTATGCTGTTTCAGACGCATTGTCGTCCAAAACAGGTTTTTCGGCAGGATATCCAACAGACACGAGATAGAGGAGTTCTACGTCGACGGACAGTCCGAGAACGGCAGAGGCCTCTTCCCGCTCCACTGACGCCAGCCAGCATGAGCCCAGCCCGAGACACGATGCCGCAAGTTGGATATAGCCAATTGCCGCTCCAGCGTCCGCATGGATGTATGCGTTCCCTTCGCGTGGTCCTATCACCGCAATGAATGCGGCCGGTCCGCTTTCCCCCTGCACTGGCGTCCTGTGCGGAGAAACATGCATCGCCCATTTTGTCAATGGAAGCAATTTCGAAACGATTTCAGGCGTGCGTGCGACGACATATCTAAGACGCTGCCGATTTGCAGCGCATGGTGCGAGACGGGCGGCGTCAAGCACCTTCTCAAGTAGTTCGTCGGCCACCAGACGCTGCTCATAAAGACGCACGGTCCTACGGTTTCTAAACAGTGATTCGTTTTCCATTTTAACTTTGACGCGTTTTTCGTTGATGTCTGATTTTCAAATAATGTAGTGATATTTGCATATATTGCCGCATATAAAACGAACCGTAGTGGAAAAAACTCAAAATCTTGAAGAAAGGAATTGAAAAACGCAAATCCTCAGACCTACAGCGGTTCACGCACATCCAGCGCGATTTGCGCCGTAGTCCAATCTTCATTCGGCCAGATGGTAATGACATGATGGCCTCTTTTCAGCGTGAGCTTCTCCCCTGATTCATGCATTCCGATGTAGCTTCCATCGACATACAAATGCGCCTTCCGTGGCTTGATGTCAACTTGTATGCTCAATGCGCATTCGCCATTTTCATCACGGACATTTGCGAGATACTCTCCAGGCATTGGACGCAGAATGGCCGAGCTCTGCTTCGGCGGGACAAGATTCTTTTCGGCGCTGCACTCGTCGCATCTGCGCAGCGGGATGCCGACGACTGCACTTCCAGACATCGTCTGCGAGCAGTATTCGGAAGGCCGTAGGCCGCTTTTCTTGCAGAGTTCCGCCTTGGTGATCTCTCCCGAAGCCAACCACGCTGGCGGATGTTTTTTGTGAAGAAGGGAGATGATTGCCGCGGCGACAGGAGCAGCCGCCATGCCTCCGACAAGCTCCTCAGCCGCCTCGCCTGATTTGTTTCCATACCAGACACCAACAGTCCACGTTGGCGAAACAGCGAAACACCACGCGTCGCGATTGCCATTGGAGGTGCCAGTTTTCCATGCGACATCGATTCCACCGCCGCCTGGAATTACCCTGAAACGCATCATGTCAAGAACCATCTCGCGCGTTCCTGGCGACCACAGCTGCTCGGTTCCGCCCTCTTCGCCATTGGCATCGTCTTCAAAAAAAAGCGCACGACCGCACCCATTTGCAAGACGCGAATATGCGCAGGCCAGATTCAGCAGTCTGCTTTCAGTGCCGCCGATCGCCAGCGACAGACCTATGCGTTCGTCGACAACCGTGCCGTCTTTCTTCAGAAGATCCATTTGACGAAGCAGATCCAGCACGCGATTTACGCCGAGCATTTTCAGCACGCGCACGGCAGGAGTGTTCAGAGAATCCGCAAGCGCCTCCGTTGCGGAAACTCGCCCCCTGAAGGAGCCATCGAAATTGTCAGGCCGATAATCATTCAGCAAAAGCATTTCGTCGTCAAGAATGCTGTCTTTTACGATCAGACCGCCATAGATGGCCTCTCCGTAGATGAAAGGCTTCAATGTCGAACCAGGCGAGCGCCATGCGATGGCTGCATTCACCTTTCCGTCGTCCGCCTGCATGAAATCCATAGTACCAATCAACGCGCGTACGCGACCAGTGGCATTTTCGATCACGACCGCCGCGCCGTCTTTCACATGTTCCAGATTGCGGATGCCATTTTTCAGCGCGACATGCGTGCTCTTTTGCAAATTGCTGTCCAAAGCAAGACGATATTCTCTTCTACGAGGCGTGTCTTTGAGCGCAAGATCCAAATATTGTGTATCGATCAGATGCGGCCAGCACGGAACGGAGAAATCGCGATATCTTAGCGGTTCTCTGCGAATGGCATCAGCCTCTTCAGAGGTAATTGCGCCATTTTTCACAAGCAAATGCAGAACGACATCGCGCCTTTGGACTGCCTGAACAGGATGCCTGTCCGGCCTGAATCTAGCGGGACTCTGCGGAATTCCCGCCAGAAGAATCATTTCGGCATGGTTGAGTTCCCGCGCGTGACGTCCGAAATAAAATTGCGCGGCGGTCTCCAGACCGTAAATCTTTCCGCCATACGGCAGATTGTTGAAATAAAGCTCAAGCGTTTCCGCCTTCGTATGGCTGCGTTCCCAATTGCACGCCAAAATCGTCTGTCGTATTTTGTACCAAAGCGTGCGTCTTCGTCCGGTGAACATAGTCATGGTCTGCATTGTTATTGTCGAAGCACCGGATACGATACGACCATTGGCGACAAGCTGTTTTGCGGCGCGAAGCGTTGCGAAGAAATCGAATCCTTCATGCGAATAGAAGTTCCTGTCCTCCACGGCGATGACGTATCTGATCATATCCTCTGGAATATCAGAGAACTCCAGAGGGAAATTCCAGCGGTAATCGTAACCGCGCGCGACATGGATTAGCTCACCAGAAGCATCATAGAAACACGAAGACGGATTTCGCTCTTCGATGCATTGCCGTGGCAAAGAGATGAACCGAACGCAGATACTCCATGCGATCACGCCTGCAAGAAGCACGCCTGCCAGCACAAGAATCACGCCTGCGAGAATTCGATGGCTAGACAAATAGGATTTCATGGTTCGGCAATTCATCTCAGGGCACTTCCGACAGCGTTTTCCCCCTTATGAAAACACGTTTCCCCTAAATCGCGCATTCCGACCGCGCGTGACATATCAATCGTTTCCCCCCTCTGAAAAGCGCGAGATTCCTGCGCCTAAGGCAGAAGCTTTCTCGTGGGCGCCAGCGGATCGTAGGTGTAGGAGCATCCAAGATGCCTCAATCCCTGTTCGTCGCCGTGGCCAGGCGAATGCGAAAGATGCACGTCGCAATTATACAGTTCCTTCAACGCATCCAACGCCTTTTGCGCGTCTGGATCTGTAGCGCTGGAAACTGTCAAGACGATGAGCGCCTCCGAAAGATTCAGACTCGTGCGCTCAGTCGCGCCCAGACCATGCTTGAAAGTCGAGACTTTGTCGAGAATGTCTGGACGAAGCAAATGCTTTTCCTGCGGAATGCCTGCGATATGTTTTGCGGCATTCAAAATCATGGCAACTGCAGAATGCATGAGGCTTGAATTCTTTCCAGTGGCGATATAACCGTCGTGAAGCTGTATTGCGGCGCCACAGAAGATGCCGTCATCGCCCTCGCCTATCTTCTCGCATTGCTTCGCTGTTTCACGCGCTTCACCGACGACAAGACGGTCGGTCGGACGCAGATTCGCGCGATGGAGGATTTCCTCTGCGCGAAGAACAGTCTGCTCATTGCCGCGTCCGAGCTGGAATTCGGCATCGTATTTGAAGAAACGGCGGATGATTTCCATCTCGGCGGCCTTTCGAACGGCAGCGTCGTCAACGATGCCAGACGAAATGCAATTCACGCCCATGTCGGTTGGAGATTGGTAGCCGTTCGCGTTTCCCGCAATTTTCTCAAGCATTGACTTGAGCAGCGGGAAGGTCTGCAGATCACGATTGTAATTGACGGAAGGAATGCCGTATCCGCTGAAGGATTATATGGAGCAGGGAATCTGTGTTAGAGTCAGTACAGATAACCGAACGATATCTGATAGAAATCTGGAAAAGGAATTTGCCTATCTGTCAGGAAACTGTGGTATTGGCGCAAAAGG
>JAKSPA010000178.1 GCA_024405235.1 Lentisphaeria bacterium | reverse complement strand
GGATTATCGCCATATTTCATGCCGAAGAATCCGGTAACATAGAGTTTATTGTTGTCTATGCGTCGAACAAACGGCAGACGTGCGATATCACGATAGACAATATGCCGCATTTCGACAATGAAATTTCTTATTGTCTGGGTGAATTTGCTCATTTGATGAAAAAATCAGAACCAGTTCTGTTCGAAATCGTGATCGGTATAACCGTATTTCGACTTGAGCACTTCTTTATAGGAATGTTCAGTGTCGTATACAGCCGCCACTCCATGGTATGCAGGCGATTTGACGGGAGTGCGCCAATCGCCGAAACTCGTTGTCAGTATTGCATCGTATGCCTTTGGCGCTTTGACCATCAAATACTCGAAGGGCACATCAATCAACTCTCCCCAGACATCTTCGTCGCGGAAAAAGCCCTTCTCGTATTGTTTGAAAAGTGCGCACCATGTGGCGAGTCCCGTAATGCGCTCTTCGCCTTCCTCAAATTCGTATTTGCGGATGACATCTTCGGTCTTGTTGACCGCACGAAGGCGTACTTTTTTATCTAATCTACTCGCTTCTTCATGTCTTTCGGCACTTCGTCCGTAGGCAGAATGTCGATGAAGATTCCCTGGTTGCAGCGGGACTTCCAGACGAGACGATTGTTGTCAAGCCATGCAGTATTGGAATTGCGGATTTTCGCATGGCCTCGGCTGTCTTCTGGCTCCAATGCATCATTGACATACACATACGGCTCAGGCAGTTCAGCATGCGCGACCTCGGCGAATTTCTCATAATCAGCACGCGGCATCAGGACATCCAGATCGTCGTCCCACGGGATGTATCCATGATGACGCATCGCGCCGATAAGGCTTCCGCCATTCATCTGCCAGCGGAGACCATACTTCTTGCAGATGCGCATGAACTCCTCAAGCATGTCCAGCTGCACCTTCCAGAGTTTCTTGACGTCGGCGGTCACTTCGTAGCCGCAGCGTATCTCTGGTTCAAGAAAATTTTCACGTGAAATTGCCATAAGCCTTCTAGCCTTTCTAGCAGCTCTAGAACTGCTAGCCAACTAGCATTCAGCATTAATTGAGAATTGAGAATTGAGAATTAATTCATCATTCTGCATTCTTAATTCTGCATTAATTGAGCATTGTCTGCCTTCACCATCGCCTTGAAAAGCTCTATATCGTCAGCGGTGGTGATTTTGAAGCTCTTGGAAGAGCCGTTGACGAAAGCGAGTTTACGCTTCAGATGCAGCAGCAGCGCATAGAGCGGCAAATCAGGAAGCGTCTCCTTTTCGGCGAGTTTTTGAAGTTCCTGCAGAACCTCAAGATTATGGAATTCAGCGCATTGGCCCTTGTAGAGATGCGAGCGGTCGAGGACCTGGTCGACGAATGTGTCTCCGTCGCATTCAAGCATCGTATCGTAGCATGGCTCCAGCGCCACGGCAGCGCCATGCTCTCTGGCGGCCGCGATGGCATCGAGAGTCACGCTTTCTGGAACCAACGGACGATTACCGTCATAGAATCCAACCAGACACTCGCGCGGATTCTGGCTGTCCAAATGCTTCATGATGGCATTGACGCCGTTGAAGACGGATTCAAAGCGCGTGGCGCCGCCAAGCACGACTTCAACCAGTTTCTTTATGTTGTATTGTTCGGCGTAGGCCTGAATGAACCCCTGCCAGCCATCGGGCACGACGACGACTATCTTGTCTATGCATGCAATCTTCGCGATATTCTGCAAAGTGTAGATGATGATCGGGACGTCGAAAACGGTCAGGAACTGCTTCGGGACCTTGTATCCAGTTCGGACACCCTTGCCGCCTGCTGTAATCACCGCTGAAATCATTGTCTTTATTCCTTTATTTGATCAATTGCCTGACAGAAGAACTCTCGCGACCATATCTCCAGTTCCGAGACATCGTGGACGAATGGTTTCACATCGTCTTTCAATGAATCAACATCAATGGTTGCAGTCGTCTCCTCAAGCAGGTATTTCAATTTTTCCAAACTCAATGGCTCCCTTTCGGTATAGTCGCCAGACTGCCGCATACGTTCTTCCAGATGAGCGATATCCACCTGAGGGAAATGCCCTGCATACCAGACCATGTCGTACCAATCTCGCCCCTTTACCCTGTTCCGCCATTTGCGGCAAAGCACTGCATGCAGTTTGCCGGCAAAAAGACAGGGAAGCGTATATACGCGAATCGAGTGAGGCGTAGGCATGAAAAGCATCTTGACTTCCGTGCCGAAACTCCCCGGGGGATTTGTGTCAACTTCGAATTTGATTTTCAGTTCCCTGCGTCCATAAACCAACTCGACCATGTCATCAGGCATTCCAATGGACAACAGCTGCATTTTCGTGTTGGCTTTGAGAAATGCAGATTCTATATTTTTCTGGCGAATGGACTCCTTTGAAACAAATTCCGCCTCAAAGCCGAACGAAGACAATTCGCGCTTTACCGCATCGCCGTAATCAGCCATTCTAAAATCTTCCATTGGCCCAAGAAGCGAAAAGTCCAAATCTTCGGACCCACGCTTCAGACCATACAGAATCCGAAGCGCCGTTCCTCCGTAAAAAGCAGCGTGTTCGAAGAAACCTCCACGCCACAATCCCTGCAAGGCGATCTCCTGAAATATTTCACGCAATGCGCAAATCCATTGATCCTCCGTGGAACAATGGTATTTATCAAGCATTTGTTTAATGACCAGATGCATAAGAGCGCCTAAGCGGAAACACTCGACGTCCCGTCTTGAATTCGCTGCAGAAAAGAAACGAATTTCTTCATTCTACCTCTTGCCACCATCTGAAGTTGCGTCAAGACCTCACAGTCCAATCCGAAAAGGGACTCTGAATCTATCCTCAAATCTTCAAATAGATAATCTTCTATGCCATCTCCTGTAAATCTCCTATCGAAATACGCCTTGTCGAACAATGCCTTTTCCTTTGTCGCCATCAAAAAATTACCATGCTTGGCTTCTATCATCATCACTCCGATGGAATAGGCTTCCGACATCATCGACAAATATTCAAATCGTCCCACCGGCGTCAAAAAAACACGCGGACGAGTTGTGGTTACCGATGTGACGGTGCAAACACTCTCAGGAATCATTCCCCAAAAAGACAGCGCATAATCCAGACTTAAATAACTCGGACCATGCAGCATACTGGCTACGATTCCGCTATTCAAAGGATGCTTTCGCATATACGCAGGAAATGTGTACAGCCCCTTCCGCAAGCGAATGATCTCACCATTCGACAGCATTCGTCCAATTTTGCATCGAACATTGGAATATTCAGACAATGCAGCTGTCAACTGAAGATAATCAAATATATCTGTTTCTATGATTTCTCTAAGATTTCTCATTATTTTCTGCATGGTATGTATTGAAATACAATACATACTATACATCAATTTCCATACTCTGTTACATGTAACGTAAAGTAATTCTATCTCTACCCCTTCAGCCAGGCCTGGAAATCGTGATGGGCGACCTGCTGTTCTACAGGCGGCAGTCTCCGCCAATCTCCGTAGAGTTCGGTCAGGAATTCATCTGAATTTTCATAGCCAGGCAGTTCGAGATGTTCGAATTTCATTGGCACGAGATGCTCCATCCACTCGCGCTTCAGATGCTGTTTCAGAGCGTAGTTCGGCGTGAATGTGGAAACATACGTGTCATATTCCGCATGGCTGTAGATTCGTTTGAGTTCACGCAGCATCCGATTGGTGGCGAAGCGCTTGCCGACGACGGCGAAGAAAACGTCCATCGCCTTTGCGGCCATCAGACGCAGCCCTTTCGACGTATGTGAGGTCTTGCTCATAACGAAGGAAATCATCGAAGCGCAGGAATCAAGGCGCTTTTTATTCTTCGCTCTGAGCGCCATGTCGTCCGTGTCGCAATCCAAGGGGAAAATGTCGATGCCTATGCCCAGCGGCACGCCGCACTCAAGTGTCTCCTCCACAAGAACCGTCTGCGTGTCAACAAGTTTGGCAAATGGATAGAGGTATTTCGGATTGATTTCCGGCGCCAAGAGCGGATAGCGTCCGTGTTCGTTGCGCATAAGTTCCATGAGACGCTCGTAGTCCTCGCGAAGCATGGCGAGATCCATGTCGTCGTCCCACGGAATGAATCCCTTGTGACGCATCGCGCCGAGAAGCGTTCCGCCGTGCATTGAATAGCGGATGCCGTTCTTGCGTGCGAAAGCATCGAACCAAGCCACCATGTCAAGCAGGACGGCCTTCAATTCATCTGTGTTCAATACATGTTCCATGCGCATGACTTTCAATGGGCGAATTTCTTCAGCATCGGCTTCAAGCAGCGATTGCGCGCGATATCAACGACGAACTTGAACTCGTCTCGTCTATGGAAGCATAGCCACAGATACCCTGCGGAGAATGAGCCGCAGCTCATCATCAGGCATGAACCGTGCGTTGGTCTCGACCCAATTG
>JAKSPA010000177.1 GCA_024405235.1 Lentisphaeria bacterium | reverse complement strand
ACCTATTTGCATTCCTCTGCTGGAAATTCAATCTAGATCCGCTGGCAGACGGCGTCATCATTTCGCATCATGAAGGGCATCTTCGTGGGATCGCTTCAGGACATGTTGATCCCGAACACTTGTGGACACAATTGCAAATGCCATTGACGATGGACAAGTTTCGCCAGGACGTAAACGATCATCTCAATGCATACAAGGCATTTAGAGACAGTTCATGGCGCATGTTCAAAAACAGATGGTGGAACAATGCAATCCGTGGAAACGACCTTGGTCCCATGGAATGAAAAGATGAAACATGAAGATGGTTTTATAGACAATCTGCTTGAACCTTCTACGGACGGAACGAAATTCAGCAGAATATTCTACGGCTTGATTATTCCTATTGTCATTGCCACAATAGGAATAATCAATATCCACACGCAGACTGCACGCATTTCTCTCAGATTCCATTCACATGTCACTGGCACTCCGGCTATCATCTGCGGGACAACCAGACTTCTGATTGGCGCCTTTCTGCATGTCCATTTCTATTGGACCGTATCGGAAAAATTGTGGAAATATTCCTATCTCTTGAAAATATTATTGCTGATTGGCATCATTCTTACGCTAATCCTATTCATCTACACAATCTTCAGGACTGCTGCCTAGCCGCGATTTCCAGTTTGTAAATCCCCTGCACTCTCGGCTCGTTCTTAAAAGTATCTACGTGCTCAAGGCAGATCCAACCGAATTTCTCGTATAGTCCAACATGTTTGGTGTAAAGAAACAACTCCGGAAGTCCAATCCTACGTGCCATTTCAGGCACGGTTCCCATAAGAAAACGACAGACGCCTCTGCCGCGCTGCGCCTCGTCCACATAGACGTTGATCAGCCAGGGATAGATATTCGGACGAACTTCCAGATCGTCAAAGACGGCTATCTGATACATTCCGACAGGCGCACCATTCTCCAGCGCAACGAATGTCTGTGGCATTCTTCTGCCGACGCATAGGCTATGCCTCATGAAGTCATCGACCTCCTCCTTCGACTTTCCACCGCTAATTCCCCACCAATTATAATTCCAGTCGCAGATTATGCGGAAAATTTCGTTGGATTCATCTTCCAGTCTGATTAATTCCATATCGTTCCCTTCAGCTGTCAATTCTTTTTAAAGTCGTCGATGACTTTGACACGAAATTCTTCATTGGAAAGAAACTCGACTGCCATATTCGCCATGGCGGCAGATGCCATGAGCATCCTGTCGAAAGCATAGTCGCCTTTGCACGCCTCGCGCATTTCCACGGAGTGACCAGGCAACTCGCCCTTCTCTGCAACTGCGAAATAGAAATGACAGCCTGGTATTTTTTGTGAAAAGTTGCCGAAATCCGTTGAGGCACGAGTTGGCTCCGATGGCACGGACACCTTTTCTCCCTGCGCATTCATCAGTCGAATGTATTCATCGTTGAATGCGACATTGGGTTTGTTTGCGCGATAACGCTGATGGAAGACGCTTACTTCAGCCTTCGCATGTGTCATCAATTCCGCCCCCCTGATCATGTCCAAAAAGCGCTCCACCAATTGATCAAGTTCTTTCTCCACCGTAGAACGAAGATAAATTCTGCACGATGTTTTGTCTGGAATGCTGTTTGGCAAAGCACCGCCGTTGGTGATGATTCCATGAATGCGCGCACTGTCCGGCATCTGCTGACGGAAGGCATTGATCGCACAGAAGAGAAGATTCACTGCGTCAAGCGCATTGATTCCCTTTTCGGGACATGCGCCTGCATGCGCCGCCTTGCCGTGAAAGCATACTTCGTAGCCGATGACGGCGCTGCTGCCGTTGTCAATGCGATTTTGCGCCTCAGGATGAGCCATCAAGACGGCTTCTATCACTTCCAGGCAGCCTGCTTCTTCCATCTTCACTTTGCCGCCATAGCTTTCTTCGGCAGGAGTGCCCAAAAGGACGACTCTGCCACGCACGTCGTGTGCTTTCATATATTGCGCGGTCGCGAGAAACGCAGCCACGCCTCCTGTACATATCAAGTTGTGTCCGCAGGCATGCCCAATGCCGACCAGGGCATCGTATTCGGAACAGAATGCAATAGTCGGCCCGTCGCCGTTTCTGAACTGCGCCTTGAAAGCCGTGTCGAGCTCGCAGAACGGCGTCGTCACATCATAGCCGAACGAACGAAGCAGATCGACGGTCGTAGCACACGCAAACGTCTCATGAAAACCGACCTCCGGATGATTCCAGATTGTCTCGGACAGATTGCGCAATAAAGAAGCATCCTTTTCAAGTATTTTTTCTAGTTCATCCAAGATAGCCATGTGAATCATTTGCCTTAATCGGAGACAAGCATCAAATCGAATTGCACCATTAAAAGATGGTTTGCACAACAGACAGCATGGATTTTCCGCCAGCGAATCGCCAAAATATAAGATATATGATTTGTCTTATCTCATACAACTGCCATAAAAACAACACCATCCCCTAAAAAGTCCGAAAAGTCCGAAAAAAATCAAAAAAAATTCGAGAAACATGAAAGAAATCGTTATTTTTGACACAATAGAAAAAAGGATGATTTCGTTTTTTTTGTGTTTGAAATGCACCATTGCAAGAATGTTTTCAGGAAAATGCCTCCAAAATACTATTTGACTATAAATTAAACTCGTTTCCGACCTGTTTCCTCACGCTTCAGGATTTCGCGAAGCGCGAGCGGTCAAACACATTAAATAGTTTTTTTTCGTCGATGGCTCATACAACGCACAAAAGCATTCTAGACGGCCTCCATTCAAATGAAGAAAAGGCCTGGCGGAAATTTCAGGAGTTCTATGCTCCCCTGATCACGATATGTGGTCAGGACTACGATCTTACGCAGGAGGAAATAGAAGACCTGCGTCAGGATGTGATGGCTGAAATCTACAAGAGCGACATCGCCTCCAAATACGATCCAATGCGTGGCCGATTCAGAAGTCTTCTTCGGACAATCATCCATCGCAAAGCGTATGCGATTCGCAAACAACGAATACCACGGACGTTTGTGTCGGTTAATGCATTGGACGGCCTATCCTCCTGCGAACCATCGCTGGAATCGCGCTGGGAAGACGAATGGCGCGAATTCGTAAAAAACACCGCTTTGAAAATTCTGCGTGACGAAACGAATGAACGTCAGTACATGGCTTTTGATCTTTACGCACTTCAGAACATGGATGTCGAAAGCGTGGCATTGATAATGAAAATGAATGTCAATCAGATCTATATCGCCAAGTCCCGTCTTGAAAGCCGATTACAGGAAATTGTCGAATCCTTGAAAAAGATCGATGGAGAATAACTGGAACATAGAAGACAACATCAAAGACGGCGAAGTGGAGAACTTTGCGGGCTACCGTCTTCTGAAGCAATGCGGCCGCGGCGCCTTCGGAGAGGTGTTTCTCGCAGAGGATATCATGGGCAACCGCGTCGCATTGAAGCGCTTCTTCGGCAAACGCGTGGACATCAAGGAGCTAAACGCGCTCAAGCGGTATATGCGTATTGCGCCGCATCCGTCCATATGCCGCATCTATCACTGTGGAATAGAGGCTGGCACGCTATACTACGTCATGGAACTCGCCGACAACGCCAGTGAGTCACAGGACTATTCCCCTGACACTCTGGCTGCACGACTTTCCGGCCACAAACGCATATCCTTCGACGAAGCGCTTAAATATTGCGAGGAGATCGCCTCCGCACTAGAGAAGATTCACGGCGCAGGCTTGACACACCGCGACATCAAGCCGGAAAACATCATCTTTGTCAATGGCTGTCCCAAGATAACGGATTTCGGCCTTCTAAGCGATTTGGCTTTGACGCAATCCATTGCAGGCACACTTGGCTTCATGCCGCCCGAACTGCTGGAAGGCAAGCACGTGAAAGGTTCGTCAAGTGACATTTATGCCTTGGGCAAACTCCTCTATTGTTCTGTCACGGGAATGGACGCGGCGGACTATCCTTCACTGCCCAAGGGGTTGCCGCACGAAACTCTTCGACGACTTTGCCTGCCAATCGCAAAGATCTGCGCGAAGGATCCCAACGAACGTTGCCACGACTGCAGCGAATGCATAGGACTATTGAAGAGCATGAGAGCGGCACCGCCTGGCCGCCTGCGCAGTATCTGGTGGCAGCTTAGGCTTAACAGCGGCTTCAGACGTTCCCTCGCCATCGTAACGACAGCTGTACTCATCCTTGCAGCCGCAGTAGTTTACTTTGGAGGAAATCTTTACTCTCAAAGGCGTTATGAACATAGGCAGGCTTGGCAAAATGCACATGGCAATCTCGAAAGCCTGTGTAATGCTCTGAAAAAAATGCCCCTGCAGATTTCCAAAGAGGCCTACGGAGACATCATAGCGTCAAACGGCGCCAAGAACTTGACTCTTGGTGATCTGACGGACGGCAATGTCCGCTCGCGGTTGGTCGAATTCAGT
>JAKSPA010000176.1 GCA_024405235.1 Lentisphaeria bacterium | reverse complement strand
CTTAATTCTGCATTAATTGAGAATTGAGCATTGAGAATTGAGAATTGAATTAATTGTGCATTCTGCATTCTTAATTCTACATTAATTGAGAATTGCTCAGTAGCCCATGGCCTTCTGCAGTTCGCGTTGGAACTCCTGCACGTCCTGCTGATCTGGATTGCCAGAGCCTTCGTCTGGAGTGAAACCGAGACGTCCGTACTGATCAAGATACCACTCGCCAGAGGCGCCTGAACCGAATTTCACAGTGCCGGACATGGCAGCGCCTGGGCGGACGACCTTGCTGATTTCAACGGTGGTCGTGCCGCGGAGTGAATTGTCCTGCTGTTCGGGTGGCAGAGAAGGCGGTTCGGAATGGTCTTCCTCCTGTGGAAGCTCCTCTTCAGCGCTGTCTGCATCCTGCATGTCCGAAGGCTCCGCAGGGGAGGGGGCTTTTGCGGCAGGAGTGTTTTTCGCCCTTGCCGCTTCGGCCTTTGCGTCCTGTTTCGACCAGTTGACCTGCAGATCCGCCGTGAGCATCCGCAGTTCCATGTAGGTCATGTGGATGTCATGCTGCTGAACGAGTTGGTCCTGGAGTTCCGAAAGGCTCATGCCTTGGTCGAGACACTCCATGATGAACGCATCGCGTTCCTGTTCGGTCAATGCCATAATCAGATAAAAAACGTGTGGTGAATGATTTAGCAATCAGGAAGAGAGGCGGCTGCAGCTGCCTGGCCATGACGCTTCTCGCGCTCGCTTGGTTCGTAGAAGTGAATCTCGCCCAGTTCGGGGAACTCGTTGCGGAGAACTTTGCGCGCTTCGTCAAGAATGATCTGACCGCCTTCGCCGGAGACGACGCGGCCGAGGACTTCCAAGTGCTTGATGGTTGGATAGAAGGAGCAATATTCAGCGACAGTGTAGCCGAAATAGACGCCGATGGTCTCGTAGATCTTGCGGGCGCGTTCGTCGCCTTTTGCCATGAGCTCCTGAACGCGCTTGAGGCGCAGCGGGAACTTGTCGGCGGGAATGTCGTCCATCTCGATGCCTGCGACTGGAATGAGTCGTGCGACTGCCTGCTGCGAGAAGTAGTTCGCGCCGACGCCGATGTCGTGGCTCCATTCATCCATGGCGGCTTCCGGATTATAGTCAACGGGAGCGAACGCGAGTTCGTTCATCCAGCCCTTGACGGTCATCTGCTCGTCAACGTATCCTGCCGCGAGGCTGGAACCCATTGCGATGCCGAGGACTGCGCCGTCCTGCAGAGCGATTGCGCCTGCGAGAGCGGTGACGTCGCCGTCGTTTTCAAGGCGCAGCGGGATGCCCCACTGCTTCTGGATTTCCTTGAAGATAGGAGCGGCTTCCGCATCGAAGCGGCTGCGCGGCGTGATTCCACGGAAGAGAGAGACGTTGCGTGCGCGACCGTCTACGAATACGCCGGCGGAAGAGCCGCCGATGGCCTTGACCTTTGCGTTGGGATCGACGGAGTGGATTGCCTTCTCCGCTTCCTTCAGCACGAAATTGATGTGGTCGTAGTGGTACTGAATGTCGGTCTGCGGTTTGGGATCCCAGACGTATTCGGCCGACAGCAGCGGTTCGCCGTCTTCCTTCAGCGCCAGTTTACCGTCCTTCACGACGGCGACCTTTTCGTCGGATGCGCCCAGATCGAAACCGATGCGCCAGCCTTCCCAGTCGAGCTTGACAGCGGCGCCTGCGCCGTCGCTTTCTGCGGGAACGTCATCTGGAGTCGGGGCATACACGAAAGTCATGGTCTTTTCGTATGTGAAATCGCCCCAGAACTGTGCGTCGAAACGACGGATTCCGGGTTCGCAGTAGCAGTTGCGGAGATACTGCACGAGGCACTCTGGCGCGTGGATGGTGACCTTCCAGCCGCCGAATTGCCAGAGCAGGAATTTCACGATGCGTTCGACGTAGAAGAAGTTTCCTGCGGATGCGGGATGCTTCATGTCGTAGACGACGGTGTCAAAGCGGGAGACGCGGCCGCGGTCGCGTTCGACTGCGATCAAGCAGGGCACTGCACAGCCTGAAGCCTTGACGGCTTCGACGAATGCGCGGTTCGCGAGCACTGGCGGTCTGAAGCCTGGATCCAGATCTGGAACTGTCTTCGGGGCGATCAGCGGAAATTCCTGATTCATTTCTTTTTCTCCTGTGGTAATCGAATTATTTGACAAAAGCGTTCATGGCGGCTTCCTTTTCTTCCATCTGTCGCACCAGTTCGAACTGCGTGCGGCAGCGGTCGAGATTGTGTCCTTCGCGGTGAATCTTGAAGTATGTGTCGCCTTCGAGATAATCCGTGAGGAAGCGGAGGCCGCATTCGCCTGTGAGCAGGCGTCCGGAGAAGGGCAGGAGGCGCTTTTCCTCTGCTGTGAGGAAGCCGCCTGCTGTTGTCAGATAGCCTTTGACAAGCGCTTCGAAGAGTCCGAGATCGAAGATGACCTTGCTGAGATCGCGCTCGTCTTCCGCCGCAGTTGCGGTGGTGGTGCGGATTTCGTCGCCGAAATCATAGAGGACGCTTCCAGGCATGCATGTGTCAAGATCGATAACGCAGACGCCTTCGCCTGTCTTGTCGTCGAGCATGACGTTGTTGATCTTCGTATCGTTGTGCGTCACGCGTGACGGCAGACCGCCATTGGCGAGCAGATCGACGACAATGGAAGCCTCCTGCTCGTGCGCGAGTGCGAAGTCGATTTCCTTCTGGCAGAACTTTGCGCGTCCGAGTTTGTCTTCGGCGAGTGCCTTGTGGAATTTCACGAAACGCTTCGGCGTGTGATGGAAGTCGACGATGGATTCGAAGAGCGGTCCGCCGGGCATGTCGGCCAATGCGCATTGGAATGCGCCGAAGGCCTTTGCGGCCTGGAAGGCCTGCTCAGGGCATGTAACAGCATCGACAGTCTTAGCTCCTTCTATGAATATGTACACGCGGTAGAATTCGCCGTCGGCGGGATTCTGCCAGTAGGGGAGATTCGCGTCGGAATTGATGATGGTCAGGCTGGCTCTTGAATCCAGAGGATTGCGAGATGCGACATGCTTCGTGACGCGCTGGATGTTCTCCATCAGTTTTGCCACGTTGGGAAAGACTCGCTGGTTGATTCCCTGCAGGATGTAGTGCACGGCAAGACCGCTCTGGTCGACGGTGAGCCTGAAGGTGTTGTTGATGTGTCCGGAACCCCACGGTTCCGCATCGGTGACAACGCCGCGTAGGTCGAAATGCGCCGCTATCGGGGCGATTTTTTCAAGAATTTCCTTTGACATGGCTTTCCCCTTGAAAATGCTATCTCCAAAGTCCTGCGGGATAGACGCCCGCTTCGGTGAGTTTCTTCACTTGCTCGAGAACGATCGCGCGGTCCTCGGAGTATGTCATGCCGAACCACTTCTCAGGGCTGGTGCGGGAGATGCACTTCCAGCCATCCTGTTTGATCAGCGTGTTGACGACGGTCGGGATGAAGAATTCCTTCTTCGGCTCCTGAAGATTCACGTCAAGGAATGCGCGCCACTGCGCATCGAGTTTGGCGAATACGCTCTTCGGGAAGGCCCACAGATTCATGGAGGTGGGTTCCATGCCGGTGAGAGGCTTCCATGAACCGTCGTCGTCCTGGTATCTCGCCGCGCCGCCTTCAGCAGGCTCGATGGTAGTGCGCTCGACGACGTCCGTGAGGAGGCCGTCTTTGATTGCGCAGATGCCGCGTGAGACGCTGCCGTTTTCGGAGAGCGTGTTGTTCAGACGGAAAGCGACGATGCCGCATGTCGCGTCATTGAAGTCCTTGTCGTCAAGCAATTTGGCGGCTTCCGCGAAGGAGTCCTTTCCATAGAAGTCATCTGCGTTGACCATTGCGAAAGGACCATTGATGGCGTCCTTTGCGCACCATACGGCGTGGCCTGTGCCCCACGGCTTCTTGCGGGCTTCGAGAGTCGTGTAGCCCTCAGGCATCTTCGCATAGCTCTGAACGACGTATTTGACGCCGATCTTGCCATCAAGACGATTGCCGAAATGCTCTCTCAGTGGGGCTTCGAGTTCTTCGCGAATGATGAAGACCACCTGCGTGAAGCCTGCGCGGATTGCATCATAGACTGAGTAGTCGAGAATGAATTCGCCGTCGGGACCGACTGGATCCATCTGCTTGATGCCGCCATAACGGCTGCCCATTCCGGCAGCGAGAACAAGAAGAGTCTTTTCCATGATTTCTATTTGTTGAGTTCTGAGTGGTATTCCTGAAGGGACTTGACGCCGTCGTGACCGTGCAGTTTCGCGTTGATGCCATTTGCGCAGGCGATTGCGGCTGCAACGGTCGTCACGTACTGTACACCATATTTAATGGCGTTCTTGCGGATGTATGAGTCGTCTATTTGCGAACTCTTTCCGATCGGCGTGTTGATTACCAGCTGGATGCGGCCGTTCTTGAGTTCGTCGAGAATGTCTGGACGGCCTTCGCCGATCTTTGCGACTGGTTCTGCTGGAATTCCTGCT
>JAKSPA010000175.1 GCA_024405235.1 Lentisphaeria bacterium | reverse complement strand
CACCTGCGGGTTTGCGATGGAGATGCTCATGAAGCCTTCCAGATTATAGAATTTCAGGAGCGTGGTGAAGAGCGCTCCTTCAATGATCATACCATAGCGCTCGCAGGGACCTAGCGAGGGCAGATATAGAATGGCGTTGTCGCCGTCCTGCGGCAGAATTACAATATCGCCTGCTTCCGCAAGAATGGCTTTCTTGCCGCTTCTGAAATAGGTCGAGCCGCTGACGACGAAATCAAAGGTCACTGGAAGAAGGTGAATACGATGCTGATAGTATATTTGTTTTGTGCAAAGCGAATTTACAAGAAGCGAGACAGACAGTGATGGATCGTAGCTCACGCCATAGTATTCGTATTGCATCGCGGAACGGTTTTCCCACACGACAGTTCGTCCCGCACGATATAGGAAAGTCGATTCTTCGCGGTTGAAGATACTGAGATCGGTGAGTTCTTTCATGTTATCAAGTTTGATTCTATTGATGTTTTTGTTGATAATCAAAATTATAATATAGTCATGAAATTCAATGTTATTATAAAATTATGTTAAATTCTGCGAGAGTTCCAAAAAAAGCAATCTGTTAATGTTTTTTGATAACATTAAATCGTCGGAAAGAATTCGTGGCAGATGCATAATAAAGAATTTGCGATGAATTTTTCCATGGTTGGTTTCAAACTGTCAAAATTGCATTTTTCGTTCTCGTTTCCAAAACATCAACAAACAAACAAAAACAAGGCATCATGAAAAAATCCTTCACACTGATCGAATTGCTTGTCGTCATCGCGATTATCGCGATTCTGGCTTCCATGCTTCTGCCTGCGCTTTCCAAGGCGCGCAACAAGGCGCGTACGATTTCCTGCGTCAACAATCAGAAGCAGTTCACGCTTGCTTTCCTGCTCTACGCGCTTGACTACGATGGCTACATCATGACATGCGCCAATACCGCCAACGCGGGCACCTCCTATTATGGTCCCAAAGCGATTCTAAGCACGAATCAGGTTTACAAGAGCTGGGTTGGCGATGCCACGAAAGGCAAGTTCAGTCTTGGCTATATCGAAGACAAACTGATGACCTGCCCGCTTACGATTTCCGAGGCCAGACAGAACTGGGCATACGCAACGCCTCAGGGGTGCTATATCAACAGCAACCAGCGTACCTTCTGCGCTCTGCCGGACGCGCTTGTCAGCACATCCACCAGGGACTACATGTTCCGTTTCGACGGAAGCAAGCTTGCGGCCAGCCGCTGCTTTGTCGTCACCGATTCCTGCTATGGTCCGAACGTCAGTTTCGCCAGTTTGGGCATTGGCAACAGCTATGATGTCGGCGATTACCGCATCGCTCCCGCCGATCCCGCTTCCGGCGAGCGCTGCTGCGCACGTCACGACCGCAAGATCAACATGGGATTCTGGGACGGTCACGTCGAGACTCTCGAACCGGCGAAGGCCGCCGAAATCTTCTCGAAGGGCTGCCAGTCCGCTACGACATACGTCGAAGTGGATCGCACATGGGTTCCCTTTGCGACTCCCGACTATGCGGACATGAACTAATCGGACGGAATTCTCGAGTGGGATTCTGAAATCGAAAAATGCGAGATGCAATCCGCCGGCAGGTGTCGTTGCTCTCGCATTTTCTATATGTAATGTTCGTGTCGAAAGACAAATTATATTAAAACCGACTAACATCCAGTCTGTTACACTTTTACAATGTTGACTTCCGACAATGCGTTGGAAGTCTGGAGACATTCGCTGCCATGAAACGCTTGATTGCCAATTTGCTTTTCCTTTCTTTCTGTGCGATTTTTCTGGCGAAGAGTGCTTCTGGCGAGAACATACTGAAAAACGGCGAACTATTCACGGATCGTGTCGATACACCGCCATCCTCTTGGGAGATGGTGGGGACCGATGCGAACAAATATTTTGAATTCTGCACGAAAGGCGGCCCCGAAGACATGTGCTATGTCCGTCTCGTGAATGGCACTGGCAATGGGGATGTAAGCGTGAGTTTGCGCTATTGGCATCTGTCGCTGGTTGCAGGCGAGCGGTACAAATTGTCCTGTTGGATCAGAAGCGTCGATCTGAAATCAAGAAGCGCGGGATTTGACAGACTGCCTCCGACGCAGGATTGGACCTACATGGAGACGGAATTCACTGCGCCTTCATCTCCTACGGGAGAGTATTTCATTGCGGGATTTGGTTCGCGCTTTACGGGTGAACTGGATTTCGCTGACATCAGGCTAGAGGCGCTTACGGAAAAGGGACGGAAGGAATCTGGCACGATGAATGCAGAACAACTGGTCGGACGTTTCCTTCTTGTTCCATGGGAACCACTTCTACAGAAGATACCTTCTGACGCTCCCGTCGTCAATTTCAAGCTGTTCGGCAACGCCGAAAGCATTGAGAATCTAGAATTGCGCGTATCTGTTTCCGACGTGGAGGAAACGGTCGCGGCTCCTTTGACGAAGGGGCTCAATTCAGTGCGTCTTCCGAAAGGCGCAAATTCTGGAGAATTGACGGCGTCGGTGGTGAATCACAATACGGGCGAGGTGCTCTATTGCACGCGTTATCCATATTCGGTCATAGACATTCCGAAAATCGATGCGGGCTCGCACAGACGTCTCAACAATCTCTGCACTGAAATTCTCAGCGAAGAAGTCGAAGCAAAGGTTGCGGCGCAGCATTTCAGCTTCGTGACGCCGCGTGACGGATGGATTTTCATCGCGGCGGAGGTGGCTGCGTCAGCTGGCCTGGAGATCGTGCTGGATGGCGACGAGTGCGTCATAGACGCTGGCACTCCACGTCTGGAGGCATTTCGGGAAGTCGCTATCGGCAGGCATGATTTGGAAATCAAAGGCGCCGTCAAGGGCGGAAGAATCATCGTCCGCTCCATTGCGGAGACGCTGAATTATCCGCCTTGTGCCAACAGCAAAGTCGCGGAAAATCCTCCATACGATTGGAATTTCCTATTGAAATACAGTCTGCCATGCACGACCACTCAGAACGGCGGCGACATTCCTGTCGAAAAGGTCGGCTGGCTTAAGAAACATGGATATCATTGGCTTGGCAATTTGGAGAGCAGGCTTCTCAAGGACGACAGCGATCTGATTCAACGCTTCAATAATTCGCCTGGAATGCATGGCGACTATTTGGACGGCGTCACTTGCGACGAACAGTTCTTCAGAGTGCCGACAATGCTTCTTAGATACACGCGTGCGCTCCATAACTACGACAATCTGAAAAACCACAAGATCTATTCATGGATTGTCGGAGAACCGGAATCGCCTGGCATCGATGAATTTTTCATATCGGAGACGATGAATTCCTGCGGCGCGCGCGGCAAACTCATGGCGGAAATCTATACGCCGTCGGTTGGCAGCGAAGAAGAAGCGGCCGATGTCATCCGGAAGAACATCGTAGATACGGCGCTTCTATACAAAGATGTCTTTCCGAATATCTACAATGCCTTTGGAATCGTTTTAGGCAATTTCAATCAAGTGCCGATCATCAGTCTGCACCACCATCCAGAAGTCGATTTGAAATATTTTCTCGACATGCAGTTCAATCTTCTTGCGAACGCTCCCGAACTGGACGGTCTGGGCCTTGTCGGCTATTGGGGCAGCTACTATGCAGATCATGAATTCCATAGATGGTCCTTCATGCTGATGCGACATTATGTTATCGAAGGCAATACGACGATGCTTTCAGATAAATATGGCCTGAAATACATTCCAGGCCATATTGTCAACGGCGATTTCAGCGGCACTTTCGCAGGCTGGGAGGTCAAGGGAAACGTTTCTCTTGACAAGTTCGAGGGCCTGGCCAAATCCACTGAAAACCGCTGGAACGTAAGCGGCGGCGTGGGCGACACATTTGCCGTTTTCACGAAAGAGGGCGAAGAGGTCAGCACGCTGAAGCAGACGGCCAAGGGGCTGGTGCCTGGCAAGGCCTATCTCATGCAGTTCTGCACATTCGATGTCGATAGGCTCAAGTCGAAAAATTCTGATTGGGGCGATTTCGGTATTCGCGCCAGATTGGGCGAGGGAGCCACGATTCGAAATGATCTCTCGTGGCAGCATATTGACAAACGCGGCGTAATAGGAAGCAATGCAACCAATAATGGTGTCGCAAGGCCAAATCTGCATCATGTCGTCTTTATTGCGGACGCTTCTGAAGTTGAAATCACGATTGACAACGCGCTTGCCAAACCGGGCGAGCACCTTGGCGTGAATTTCTTCACGGTGCTGCCTTTCGTTCTTGAAGAGAAATGATTGCAATTCTCAATTAATGCAGAATGCAGAATTAATTCTCAATTCTCAATTCTCAATTCTCAATTCTCAATTCTCAATTCTCAATTCTCAATTAATGCAGAATGCAGAATGCAGAATGCAGAATGCAGAATGCAGAATGCAGAATGCAGAATTATTTCACAGCCGTCCCGTAACGCCTGCATTGGAAGTTTTTTTAGAGCCTTGCGGAGCA
>JAKSPA010000174.1 GCA_024405235.1 Lentisphaeria bacterium | reverse complement strand
CAGCGCACTGCTGCACGTCAGAACCTTGAAGAGAAACGCAAGCTGCGGCTTGACCGCAGCAGCCTTTCCGCCAAGCCATTCGTTCGGCGCGGCACTTATGGCCTTGTCCAAGGGAAGCAGCGCTCCGTCATCCATGCGAACATGGCTCGGCAGAGATGCATGAGCACCCAGCCACAGCTCCGCCCATGGCTCGTCACCAGCCGCTTCGCCAAGCAGTTCCGCAATCATCGGAACCGATTCAGCTGTTGCACGCTGCCCCCACGCATAGTGACGAACGCCGCCTTCCAACCTGTAAAATGTGTTCATATCTCTTAATCAATTGTATAGCAGATATAAGAAGAGAAACAAATCCTATTCCTCTGCAAGCCATTTTCTGCGGATTATCTCAAAAGCGCGATGCACTCGCCACAACGCAGTCCCCAACGGTATGGCCTCGCGTTCGGCAATCTCCTGAAAAGAGAGATTTCTGTCTATGCGGTCTTCAACGACCACGCGAAACTCGTCTGGCAATTCTCCGCATATACGCCGCAGGCACTCCGCATCGTTTGCGGCCATCATCTGCGAGAGCGGATTCGTTGCATCATCCGCATTGTCTTCCGTCGCAAGATCCGTAACGCCTTCCGTGGCTATCTCAAAACGACCATGACGGAATCTGTCCAGCGCAAGATTTCTGGCGACTCTGAAAAACCACGGCGCCAGGGATCCATCCTGAAGGCGCGACGGCGGGTTGTCGAGAAACTTGAGAAAAGTGTCCTGAACAACGTCCTGTGCAAGATCGGCGGATTTCAGAAATCTTGACGCATAGGTAGTCAGACTGCCACGATAACGCTCGAAAATCGTCTGAATGGCCGTCTGACTACCGTCGAGAGCAGCACTGAAGAGCGCCTCGTCAGAGGACTCCTCAGCACTATTTTTAATGTTCTCTTCCACCAGAATCCCTTACTCCAGGACCTTCAGCCAGCCGTGAGTATCGGGAGCCTTGCCCCACTGGATGGCCGTATAGGCATCATAGAGCTTCTGGCAGACAGGGCCGCAGCCGTCGCCATCCTGAATCTTGAAGTGCTCGCCAGTGCTCAGACGGACGATCTCCTTGACAGGAGTGATGACGACCGCCGTGCCGCAAGCCGCGACTTCCGCGAAGGTGCCGATTTCCTTCTCGTAATCGATCTGGCGGACTTCGACGGTGATTCCGAGTTCCTTCGCGACCTGCTGCAGACCATTGTTGGTGATGCTGGGCAGAACGGAGGAGGAAGCGGGAGTGACGTATTTGCCGTCCTTCGTGATAGCGATGAAGTTGGAGGAACCGAACTCTTCGACGTACTTGTGCTGTGCGGCATCCAGATAGAGATCAACCGCATAGCCTGCGTCGTGGGCCATTTCGTGGGAAAGGAGGCTCGCGGCGTAGTTGCCGGCCAGCTTGACATTGCCAGTGCCGCGTGGTGCCGCGCGGTCATAGTCGTCGACGATGCAGGCCTTGACCGCCTGCAGACCGCCCTTGTAGTACGCGCCGACAGGCACGACCATGACGATGAATGTGTATTCGCTGGCGGGAGCGACGCCGATCTGAGGGCCGGAACCAATCAGCAGCGGGCGGATGTAAAGCGTTGCGCCTGTGCCGTATGGAGGAATCCACTCTTCGTTGGCCTTGACGACGCGGTCGACCGCCTCGCAGAACATCTCGACTGGAACTGGAGCCATGCAGGTGCGCTTGGCGGAATTGAAGAGGCGCGTCGCGTTCATTTCTTCGCGGAAGACGCGGATCTTGCCGTCGGCGCCGCGATAGGCCTTGAGACCTTCGAAGGCTGCCTGGCCATAGTGCAGGCACTCAGCAGCGATGGAAAGAGTGATGAAAGGCTTGTCCTTCAGTTCGCCGGCATCCCATTTGCCATCCTTCCAATGGTATTCGATGTGATAGGAAACAGGGCGATAGGAAAATGTCAAATTCGACCAGTCGAGTTCCATTTGTTTACTCCTTGTTGTTTCGGTCTTGTTAGGAGAGATAAAAAATGTTCCGCCCATTCAGACGGACAAAAGCACTAATATATACCTTCTATACAACATCAATAGCGCAAGGACATTTTAAATCAGTCTCATTGGAGAAAAACTCTCCGTTCAGACCGACGCGGCGCCAACGGAAGCACCTTGCCTTTCAGTCGGCCGAACCGCTTTTGATCTTTTTTCTAAGCGGCTTGAAGAAACCGCGATAAATCTTCTGACGGCAGAATCTGCAGAATCGCAGGATGCAACCAGGCTCCATGGCCTTTCGTTCCGCCTCGTCAAGCAAATCCGGATACGCCTCATCGACTATTTTCCTCAACGAATACATATCGGATTTGAGGAACTGCCTGTATAAGATGCCGTGCAAACCGCGCGGAAGCATTCCCGTTGCCCAATCGATAATGCGCGGCTCGCCATTCTTCTGCACAATCACATTCGCGCGCCTGAAATCGCCGTGGCAGATTCCCGACGCATGCAGTGCCAAGACAATTTCCTTAAGCTTTTCGTAGAATTCCTGTGGCGGCATCGCAATGCCGTCCTTGCTGTACGCTTTGGTACTTTTCAGCTCTTCGCCATCTATGAATTCCATGACGATCGTATGGCTTCCGATTCTTGCCACGGGAGCGGGAGCGCACTCGAAGCCGTTTTCACGCAACCCATTCAAGACACGCCACTCGTTCAAAATGCCTGCACGGCCGAAGAATACTCTCGAAATCCATCCGCTCCGCGCAAAACTCTTCACAAGATACGCACGACCGTCTTCCGCCGTCCAGCGGTATATCCATCCTGTCGCAGAGGAAGTCGCCCCCCTAAGCAGTTCGGACTGCTTCAGGAGTTCCTCCAGCGGCGGCAACGGCGGCGCGGATTCTAGGATGATTGCGGAATTGTTTTGCATTTACTTAACTACGGGATTTGCACATAATTTAACCCTTTGACAGTTTTTTTTCTCCATTTGCGAACAACCTCGTAGAATGGAATTACATTTATGCGTTTTCTTGTCCGCTCAGCTATAGCGGAATGTTCCACTGAATTTTCGTTTCAAGACAATGCGCATTCTGTTTTTTTCCGATCTGCACGGTAATCTCTCCAATCTGGAACGACTTCCAGAAGCGGATATAGTTTTCATCGGAGGAGATTTCACGACTCTGGGAACTCCTCAGGATTTCAGAAACGCCATACACGAAGCCGAAAAGTCCTTCAAAGAATTTTATGCCGTCGCAGGAAATATGGATCCCGCAAACGCAGATGAAATTCTGAAGGAAACAGGCCATCTGGTTCCATTCAACGGCTGTGTGATTCATGGCCTCAAATGCATGGGCATCTCCGGAAGCCACAAATGCCCAAGACCTACGCCCTTCGAATGGGACGACGATGAAATGTCGGCACGCCTCATGGCTTTGCCGATGGTCAAAATGGACATCCTGGTCACGCATGCGCCGCCAATGGGTTTCGGAGCGGACGTCATACCAAACGGCATGCATGTCGGAAGCACCGCAATCGCATGCTTCGCGCATTCGAGAATGCCTAGACTGCATCTCTGCGGACATATCCACGAAGCGCACGGAATCTTCGACGAAGACGGCTTCCCGCTTGTCAACTGCGGCGATTTCGGAACGCAGAAACGCTATGCCGTCATAGATCTTCAAGATGGCCAGCCTCCTGCGATTTCCCTAAAGGAATTCTAGGCCCAGCAACCGTCAGAATAATGCAAAACTCAGCGCCAAGACAATTTCAAGGCATCTGGATTACGAACAAGGATTTCGCACCGCTGGAACCCTTGCAGATATTCCATCGTCAGCTCGCAAAGGTGACCCCTCCGCCTGAAGACATGCTCAATCAGCATATCCTCTTCAGAAAATCCTTCACGCTGGAAAAGTTGCCGAAAAACGCGACGCTGTATGTCACCGCCGACGATTTCTACAAGCTATACGTGAATGGACGATATGTCGCAGAAGGGCCGACGACAGCGTATTCCTTCGCATACAACTACAACACGCTGGACATCACGCCCTTCCTCCAGGAAGGACAGAACACTCTCGCCTTCCATACATACTATCTCGGCTATCTGAACCGCGTATTCGTCTCCGCCGATCATCAGCACGGACTGCTCTGCGATCTTGTCGCCGACGGAACAACGGTTCTTTCATCCGACGAATCGTTCAAGACAGCCATCCACACGGGACACACGCAGATCGGCGTCATCGGATACAACACAGGCTTCATGGAACGCTATGACGCAAACGCGCCAGAAGTCGGCTTCGAAAACGCCGATTACAACGACGGCGCGTGGGATTACGCATCGAAGCGCATTCACGCGAACTACACGCTGCAGAGCCAGCCATCCGAAATGGTCGTCACAGAATACATCCAGCCCGTATCCACTGAAATACGCGATGACAAGCTCTTCGTCGATTTCGGGCAGACCTACGTCGGCAATCTGACCTTCCAGGCAAAAGGGCCTCAGGACGCACTCGTCA
>JAKSPA010000173.1 GCA_024405235.1 Lentisphaeria bacterium | reverse complement strand
ATGAAATCCGTATCATCCTATGAAACTCCAGATATACAGACTTTTTTAAAAATGAATTGTTACTTGATGCGCTCACACTACAAAGTGCTTTGACTTGGTGGGTGGCGCAAGCTACGTCTTGAAGACAAGACACAATCTGTCCAGAGAACAACATAACCGTATGGTCACAAAAGTTTGATTGTGTGCATCTTTCTATCATTTATATCCTTACAACGTTAAAAAACTTTCTGATGGCTCTACTTTTGTTTCCAAACTTATTTGCTCAACCAGGCATAATGACGTCTGAAGAGCGACAGAGATTGCAGTTGACAGACTAGAACAATGCCGTTGAATGTTGATTATTGAGCCGGAGAAATACCCCTTTTGCAAGAAAAAAGCGAAATCATTCATGATGTTTTTTGAATCTATGATTTTTATGTATATACAGTATATACCAAATAAAAATGTTTTTTTGTTTCGGAATTTTGTTTTTTTTTGTTTTTTGTCGTGAATATTTCTGTTGCGTGATATGACCCAAAGCGATAGAGGCATTTAATGTGTGTCTTCTGCATTTGCGTGGTGCGGCGGCACCATTTGAAAATACTACTACTTCCTGCCTGCCGCGTCTAACATGGTGTGGCTTTTTGTCTCAATACAAATAATATGATAATATGTTGCGCGTGCGACAGAAAAAACGCTACGGATCACACGAAAAAGGACGAAAGGTCAATTCACGGCTTTGGAGGACGATTCCTGAATGGACTCTCTGTTTGATATTTTTCGTTAAATAGCGAAAAAATCGCGTTTGAAAGGGTTCAAAATGGCCGCTGAAAATCACTCGCATCAACGCCAGGGTGCCTAGAATGGCCGCTGCTGCATTCCATGCCCTTGCGTATATTTATCCTTTGACGGCAAAAGACATCGAAATAGCCCATTTCTGGGGCCTTTTACAATTCAATTAATAAGTTAAGGGACAAAAGGGACCCAAGGGACCAAAGGGACATAAAGAGGTGGATTGCAATTCAATTAACAGCCGTCGTTATGTGACGGTTGTGTTTTTGATTTGCGCTTTTGGCGAGCGCGGAGCCAATACCCTCTATCCTTCCAGAGTTTGTACAATCTCCTGCAGCATGCGCTGGCACCGTGCCTTGGCGTTGTAAACATGTGCCACATCCATGTCCAAGACTTCTGCTACCTCTTGTGGAGACTGACCGTGCAGAACAGACAATTCGAAAGCCATGTAGGTGGTGGGATTTACGCGCTGTCGGAGAAGCGGCAGGGCATTCTCCTGAAGATAGTTTTTCCATTCATCTTCCGTCAATTTGGCCACCCAGTCCTCTTGGGAATCGGGCACATCCTCCGGGAGCTCCCCCGCATTTTTGACTCGCGAGTGCTTCAATTCGCTGATGGCGCTGTGGATCACTCTGCCGAGATAGCTGCGGAAATGCCCTTTGGACTGGTCATAGCAGAAGCTCTCCTGGGCCTTGTGGAAACGCAACATCACCATCTGGACCAGATCCTCCAGATCATCTTCCGAAATGTTGCATTTGCGTCCGCAGAATTTGATCAGCGGCGTATAGACTAGATAGAACTCGTACCATGCTCCGTCGTTCCCTGACTTGATCTGCTGAAGAAGCGTTTTTTTCGTCGTGTAGGCCATATTCTCTAGTTCCCTCCAGGCAGGGCACGCTAATCCGTCATTTCTTCATGGAGCCAACTGGATATCTGGCGCTTGCGGGTGTCGAAGTTGATGCCGACGGCGACCACGCGCTGGCCGCGTCCGAGGAACTGCCGCGCGTAGTCCTTGTTCTGGATCTGCTTCATGGCTTCCTTGGCGGTCTTGTTGATCTTGAACTCGATGACGTATGTCCATTCGGCGGCGGTCAGCACCAGATCAATGCGGCCTGAGCTTGTGCGGTGCTCGCCGGAGACGTAGCTGTTCAGCATCATGAAGACCACGTAGGCGGTGGGCTGGTACTCCGCGTCCGGCTTGCCGCGCATGGCGTAGGGGATGCCCGCGAAGAGGCGCTTCAGCTCCTCCACGAAGCCCGCCACGTCGCCGCTGCGGACCGCCTTTGCAAGGCGCTCGAGAATCTGGAAGGAGTCGCCGAAAGTCAGATTGGCGTAGTAGTTCAGCAGGTGGCTGTTGAAGGAATGGCGGACTTCGTAGTTGGGAAAGCCAAGCCGATAACTGACCAACGGCACGGAGGTTTCGCTTGCGGAATAGTTTTCAGAGCCGACTATGGTCAGATAGCCAGTCTGGTACATCAGTGTTTTGGCGTCGATTCTGTTAATTTCGAAAGCTTCAAAAAAATCCATGGGAACCGACTCCTCCAAGGCCAGCGGAAGATTCAAGGACTGTTGTTGCATCATCCTGAATAGTGCGGTCGGTGTTCCCGTGGTGAACCAGTAGTTCCTGAACTCGCCGCCGTTCTGGAAGAAGCTGGCCAGGGAGACTGGATTGTAGACGCTTTCGGCTTTTGGATGGAAGCGGAAGCCGTCGTACCAGTTCTTGATTTCGGGAAGGAAGTGTTCGTGTGGAAGCGTCTGTTGAGGCTCCGTCTCGGCGATCCATTCGGCGAAGTTCTCCTCGAACTCCTGCTGCGTGTAGCCAAGCATGGTGGCGAACGCGGCGTCCATGGAGATGTCGCGGAGGTTGTTCAGGTCGGAGAAGAGGGAGACGTGGCAGACCTTGGTGACGCCCGTGACGAAGGCGAAGCGGATGTCACGCTCGCGGTCCTTGAGGACGGAGTAGAAGCCTTTCAGCAGGGAGAGGTAGCGCTGGATGTCGGGCGCGCCCACGTTGTCCATCAGCGGCTTGTCGTATTCGTCGATGAGCACCACCGCCTGCGTGCCGCCTTCGGTCAGCGCGGCGAGAAGCTTCCGGAACATGGTGGGCGCGGCCTCCTTCTCCAGAACGACGCCGTTCTCCTTCGCCTGCTCCAGTACGATGTTCCGCAGGCTCTCCTCGTAGTTCTCGAAGGGCGTCAGCAGCCAGCCGCTCATGGAGATGTGTATGACGGGATATACTTTCCAGTCGTAGGGCTTGTCGTAGATTGCCAGCCCCTTGAAGAGCTCCTTCTTCCCCTGGAAGACGGCCTTCAGCGTGGATAGAGTCAGGGACTTGCCGAAGCGGCGCGGACGGGCGAGGAAATACATGGCGCTTGACGGCTGGAGGAGCTTCCAGATGTACTCCGTCTTGTCCACGTACAGGAAATTCCCTTTACGCAAAATCTCGAATGTATATGTGCTGCAAGTAAGATCTTTTGGCATGGTGAATATCCCTTCCAAGTATCTCAGACGTTTCGTATTAATGAATAATCTAATGCCTGCCGCTGGCTTTGTCTGCCGAAGATGCTATGGCGGTAATACAACTCCTATCCATTTTTTAATACGGATTATACGGCAATCCATTTCTGAGGTCGGTTCTTTGCATTGGACGTTGTCTCGCGATGTCTATTCTGTCGTGAAAAAGACGTTTTTCGTCGATTTTGGCGAAAGACGCAAATCGCGTCCGCAGGAACACAAAAATGGCCGCTGAAATCACTCGCATCAACGGTAGGGGGCCTAGAATGGGTAGGTTTTCTGCCGCCTTCAGTCCATTCTGTTCCACATTGTCTTGAAATCACTTTGAGCAGAGCCCAAGAAGGACAACCGCCACCGCACCGAATATCGCGCCTGCGATCTTTTTGGCGTCCATCTTATCTTTAAGGAATATCAAGCCGAGCAGGAAGGTCAGGATGAAGCTCATCTGCGCCAACGGCAGCGTTAGAGAGAGGTTGCCTGCCGCAAGCATCTTGACTGTGCACAGCAGAATCATATAAACGCCGAGACCGCTCAAAAGTCCATATCCAGCCGTGCGCTTGCAGCAGAATTCCTGTCCGGCAGGCACTTCCTTCCATAAATACCACACGACACCGCCGACGATCCACATGGCCGACAGCCAGAAGAGCATGCCGTTTTCGCTGGCACCGTGATTGATTCCAGCCTTCGTCAGAATGCCAAGAGCCGCCCGCAGCAGCATTGCGGCAAACGCCTGAACGAATCCGACGCGCATCAATGCGATGTTTTCGCCTTTATTGTCCCCGCACGGAAAGAAGCAGAATATGGCAGCAATTGCAGAAAGCATCCCAAGCCAATGCAGCAAAGACAACTCTTCACCGAATAGCAGCCATCCTGCGAAGATCACAGGAATCATGTTGAGCCTGTACATCGTGGAGGAAATTCCGACTGGCAGTTTTGTCATTGAACCACTCAGCAGGATATTCGCGGCGACGGAGCAGAATCCAGCCATGAGCCCCCAAAGCAAAGTCGGCACGAATGGCGTGAACACTGGCAGCGGAAAGAGCGAACTGGCCACGCAGACGATTCCCACGACCGTCACGAATCCCCCCATGGGAGCCTGTTTACGTCCGAATAACTTGAATACGAAATCGTTCAAAGATGTAAACAGCAGACAAAGCAATGCGAATGTAAGCGCGCGCATGATTCACTAAATCGTAAAAGGTATTTCTCTTGCAGTCACAGCAATACGAACGGTGCGCTTCGGATGGAACATGCAATCACGCGATTGCAGTGA
>JAKSPA010000172.1 GCA_024405235.1 Lentisphaeria bacterium | reverse complement strand
CTTGCTCCCGGACAGTCCGGCCTCGTCGCGCTGTGTTGGTGGGGCGGGAACCGCTCCGTGCTCGGCTCCGCCGATCTCTCCGGCCTCATCCTCGGGCTGAACCTGCGGACGACGCCCGCCGAGCCCTGCAAGCGCGCCCAAAAGGACGACGTTCGCCGCTTGCGGTGTGCCGAGCTCCTGCGCGATTGCAATCGCGTCAAGATAGCACAGTCGCGGAAAGAGCTTCTGAAGTGGTTCCAGCGGTTCTGGATATTGCGCCTTGCCTGAGGAGACCGTGATCGGAATGACGCGCTGCGTCGAAACGACGGCGACGCCGTCCGCCTTCAGATACTGATGGCAGCGTATCGCTTCGATCGCCTCAAGCGAAAGGAGCGCGTCGGCGCCGCCCGCCTCGATGAGCGGACTGAAGACGCGTTTGCCGAAACGGACGTTCGCAACAACGGAACCGCCGCGCTGCGCCATTCCATGCACTTCGTTCGTCTTCACTTCGTAGCCTGCGAGAATTGCGGCCTGAGCGGTGATTTCGCTGGCAAGCAGGATGCCCTGGCCGCCGACGCCGCTCATGAGAATGCTGACAGTCTGGTCGTTCATTAGCAGGCACCTCCTTTGTCTTCAATTGGTGAAATCGCACCGAATTTGCAAAGCTCCTGGCAAGAGGAGCAACCCGCGCACATCAAAGGATTTATGCGGATTACGCCATCGGCGCTTTCAAGTGCGGGACAGCCCAATTTCAGGCAGGAACGGCACTTCTTGCATTTCGACTGATCGATTACGCGAAGAGGGCCGACGGCCTGACGTTTCTTGAGCGGACATGGCGCGCGAGAGATGATCAGCGAAGGCTCTGCTGCTTCCAGTTCTTCTTTCAGAACATCGACGCATTCCTGAAGTCTGTATGGATTGACGACGCGTATGCGTTTCACACCGCAGGCCTTGCCGAAATCGCTGATGGAGGCCTCGTAGGTTTCTTCGCCCATGAGCGTGCGTCCTGTGCCTGGATGGTCCTGGTGGCCAGTCATTGCGGTCGTGCGGTTGTCCACGACTACGACGACTGAAGTGCCTTTGTTGTAGACCATGTCGGTCAGGCCCGTGATGCCGCTGTGGAAGAATGTCGAGTCGCCGACGACGCCGACGATTTTCTTCTTTTCGCCTGCCTTCTCAAGACCATGCGCCATCGAGATTCCGCCGCCCATGCACAAGATCACATCCGTTCTGGAGAGCGGCGGGAAGACGGCAAGCGAATAGCAGCCGATGTCGCCAGTGACAATCACGTCGAATTTCGTAAGTGCGAAGAAGAGGCCGCGATGCGGGCAGCCAGGACAGAACACTGGTGGGCGCGCTGGGAGCGTTTCCAGCGGATAGGCGGCTGAAATCACAGGCGCCTTCGTGCCGTCGATTTTTTCGCGGACAACGCGCAGCGCTTCGACGGAGAGTTCGCCGCAGATCGGCACGAGATTGTGTCCGTCGCACTGGATGCCCAGAGCTTTCACATGCTCTTCAAGAAATTCGTCAAGTTCTTCTACGACAAGAACTTTTTTGACCTTCGAGGCGAATTCTCTGATCAGATCGTCAGGGAAGGGGTATGCGAAGCCGAGCTTAAGGATGGAGGCGTCTGGAAAGACCTCCTTCACATACTGATATGCGATGGAACTGCAGATGATTCCAAGCGAATCGTCCGCCATCTCCATGCGGTTGAGAGGCGATGCGGAGGCGACTTTCGAAAGCTCTTCGAGTTTCTCCTGAAGCTTGCGGCGCATCGGACGGCCCCACAATGGAAGCGGGCAGTGTCTTGACGGCTCTTGTATAAATCCTTTTGGAAGAGTGGATTCCGTTCGCGGAAGCTCTTCGACTTGGCTGCGTGAATGGCTTACGCGCGTCGTTGAACGAAGAATCACGGGAAGACGATATTTCTCGGAGAGTTCGAAACCATATTTCATGAACTCCTTTGCTTCCTGCGAGTCGGAGGGTTCCAGAACAGGAATGTGCGCCAGACGTGCGTATTGTCTCGTATCCTGTTCAGTCTGAGAAGAATGCATGCCAGGGTCGTCTGCAACGACCAGAACCAGCCCGCCTTCAGTGCCAATATATGCAAGAGTCATCAGGGGATCGGCCGCCACATTGAGGCCAACGCATTTCATGGTCACAATCGTGCGCGCACCGCCAAGGCTGGCGCCTACTGCCGCCTCCATGGCGACCTTCTCGTTGGGGGACCATTCGCAATAGACGCGAGGCGCGTCGTATTTCACGAGATTCTCAAGAATTTCTGTAGATGGTGTGCCAGGATAGCCGAAGGCGGTGGATACGCCGCCTTCCCAGGCTCCACGGGCAATTGCTTCATTTCCAGACAAAAGCAACATTTTCTATCTCCTGTTTTTGTTTTCAATTTTTAATATAATCTATGTTTGGAGGACTGTTGTAGAAATGACGTGTTTTGTCGTAAATTAACATACTGTATGAACGTTACTTCTGCATGATGTCGGTTTCTTTGAAGGCCGTGAAAAGCCATTTGCCGTGTTCGTCTTTGACAAGCGAAATGACCATGTGGTAGTTTTCGTCTATCCTGTCTGTCTTTGTTGCGGCTATTGCATGGATTACGCAGTCGATGTTCGCCTTGTTTCCATCAATAGTCACATCCTGTTCCAATACAGATATTTTCAATGTTTCAAGAAACATTCTTGCACGAGATGCGCTGCTGACAAGTTCCTCGCAGGAATATCCGCCGGAAATCGGCACGCCATGCACGCTTATATCAACGTGATCGGCCAGACGGTTCTGCATGGCGACGACTTTTATGGCGGCGGAGGTGTTTCCCTCTTCTGAATTTTTGCTTGCATCATCGCAAAGAGCAATGAGTTGCTTCTTTATCTTGTGCGTTTCGCTTCTAAGATATTTGTAGTAAACAACGGCTCCGACGATTGCAAGGACAAGAATGATCTGAACAATGATCTTCGTATGTTTCATCGTTTTAGCTCCTTTTCTGTCAGTTGTGCGAGATGACCGATGTCTCCCGCGCCGATTACCACGAAAACCGCTCCTGTCTGCGCGGTTTTCCATTCGCCGAGTAATTCATCGACGAAGCTTTCCGGTGGACGATTTGCGCATCGCGCCATGCATTTCGTTGTGCTGTTGATTTTATCGACAAGAGCCTGTGCGTTTGCCTCTGGAGCATTGTGCTCCCATGCGGCGAATGGCGCGAAGATGACTGAAGAAGTGCAGTTCGCCGCGAGTGTTTCCGCAAAACTGTCTCCGTATCTCAGCAGTCGTTCGGGACGGTGCGGCTGGAAGAACGCGTGAATTTCGCCCTGCGGATGCTTTTCGCGAAGGGCCTGGAAGCATGCATTCAATTCAGTCGGATGGTGCGCGTAGTCTTCATAGAGATACTTTCCATCACGCTCTGCAAGCAGTTCCAGACGGCGTCTGACGCCTTGGAAGGTTTTGAACGCGTTGTTGATTTCGGCTTCCGTCAGGCCGAGCGTCAGGAGGAGTTTTCTTGCAATGGAGGCATTTCTGCGACTGTGTTCGCCGCAGATTTCAGTGATTTCGCCTGGCTGGATTACTTCAGTGTCAGTCATGAAGACGACATTGCTCATGGCGTCGAATACTCTTCTGTTGCATTCGTTGTCCCATGTGAAAACTCGTAGCGACTGCCGTGCAAGCCGCCTGAAGCAATCCTCCAGACCTTCCGTGCCGCCTATGGCCCATGAATGGTCGTCGTCTATATTGAGTACAATCGCGTGAGACGGCAGAAGCAGTTCCTGCGAGCGGTCTGATTCGTCCGCTTCCGTAACAAGAATTTCGCCGTCGCCCCACGCTCCGTTTGCCTGAAAGCCTTTGACATTGCCGCCGATCATGAATGCTGGATTCCTGCCGCATTCCTTTAGGACATGAGCAATTATCGCGGTGGTGGATGTCTTTCCATGTGAACCAGATACAGCGATTACTTTTTTGAAGCAATGTGCGATTCGCGCAAGAAATTCGCCGCGTTTGCATTGTGGAATACCATGTGACAGCGCAAATTGCCGTTCTGGATTGTCTTCCGTCACGGCCGCCGAATAGACGAGCAGGTCTGTTTCCGACGGCACATTTTCCGCGCGTTCGCCGATTGCGATGGTCGCTCCGCGTTCGGATAGCTTTGCCGTATATGCAGAAGTCACTGCATCGCTGCCAGATACCGATAATCCTGCATCAAGCATCATGTGTGCCAAAGCCGAAACGCCGACGCCGCCTATGCCGCAGAAATGCACATGACGCCACGGCAGATTAGGACGTTCAGCAAGCCGTTGTTTGCCAGCGTTTTCCACCCATGGACGGTATATCAGCATTGGGGAGGAACCATCGAATTCGATTCGGACCTCCGTGCCAGTTGTTTCATTCAGTGTCGCAGTCCACCATCTCGGCAGGCATGAACGTTTCAGTGGCCATTTGACGCCTGAAATCGTGACTGTCATGGTCGGATCAAAATCGAAGAATGAAATCTGTTCGCCTGCAACGGTTTCAATGCTTCCGGATTTTTGCAGAGACTGAAAACGTCCGTAGTCGGTCCACATTTCGGCATTTTCCAAATCCGCGAGAATGGAAATGTTTCCGAGAAGATTGCGAATGAATCCTGGGCAGTAGCACGTACC
>JAKSPA010000171.1 GCA_024405235.1 Lentisphaeria bacterium | reverse complement strand
GCGGCGGCGGAAGGGGAGAGGGTACGGATTCGCGGTGCAGAGGTGCTTGAGGCGGAATGGCATCTTGTCGGCGGTGATGTCTGGGCGGCAACGCTGCCGGAGAACTTCTTTGCGCCAGGAGCATACAATCCCTTTGCACTGGACATAGATTTCAACAATCCAGTGCCGGTCCGTCCGTGTGGCGGCAGCGCAGTCCGAGGGCAGTTCTGGATCAATGACGAGGCGGGACTTTCCAGAGCATTGGAAGAACCCCTTGCCGAGGCAGGAGATTTTCATATCTCCGAAGACGGACATTGCGTGGAGATGCGTTTCCCTGCAGGAGTCGAGCCTGTTTCCTGCCAGATTGAAATTTCCGTGCGCAAACAGTGCTTCGAATCGGATTTCTCCGGAACGGCTTTTTACGAAGTCGCCGGCATTGATGTCGGCCATGCCGTTGAACCAGGCGCCTTTGACGGGCCACGTAGGCGCATTGTCCATAGGAATGCCGCCAGCGGCATTACGGTCCAACGCGATTTTGCCGCTCCTCCCTCCGGAATGGCATTCTCGATTCCCTTCAGCGGGCAGATGGCGCGTCTGGCAGACAACACGTTGCTGGGGGCGATTTTCACGCCCACTGTCTCTGGCCATTTGACTTTGGACAGTTGTTCCTGTGTTGAATGCAAGAGTAATGCGTCTGGAACTCATTGGGAGAAAAACGGTAAAATGTGTCCTGGAAAACTGGTGAGTTTTTTCCATGCCAGGACAGATGGTAGGCTATACAACTTCTGGGCGGAGCATGAAGTTGGTGGAATGGATCCATTTTCCTTCGGCGAATGGAATATCGCGCTTCGTGTTAGCGATGACGAGGGTGAGACCTGGGGCGAGAAGACGTTCATTCCCGCCGTGGGAGAGGTGGTATTTGACATGCTCCGGCTGAAAGACGGTACGCTGCTGTTGCCGGCGACGCGTGATGTGGGGCGCCGTGCAGGAGGTCCGCATCATTCCGATTTCCATGTACTTCTGGGCCAGTGGGAGAATGGTACGTTGAAATGGACACGTGGACAATATGTGCATGTGGACCCTTCTGAGAGCGAGGGCGGACTTGACGAACCACACGTCGCACAACTCTCCGATGGCCGTCTGGTGGCTTTCCTCCGTTCCGGCTCCCGCCTTCCCGCGGAAACCGATGGTCAAGGCGGTGTCACATCAGGGAAACTTGTCTCCGTTTCAAATGACAATGGAATGACTTGGCGGAAGCCGGAGTTTCTGCGCTACGACGACGGAGACGTCGTATATTCGCCGCGCAGTTTCCAGGAACTCTTCGTCTCCGAACAGAACGGCCGTCTCTATGCGATTCTGAACATCGCCCAATGGCCCGCCTGGAATTGCGATCCGCGGAATCGCCTGCAGATTGCCGAGATCGATATGGATACCCTACGTCTGAAACGGGCAACTGTCACCGAGATAGAATGCATGCACGAACAGCATCACGACATGGTGCGTTACTCGAACTGGCGCGGCACACAGGACGCCAATGGCGACATGCTGATTTTCCTGGAACTGGCTGAAGCCGAACAGTGCCCCATTCGGCGCGGTTATGACCGTTCCATGTATTGCTACAGGATTATCCTGCCGGATTAATTTCTACAAACAGCGAAGAGATACCATGCACATCATCGACCTGCTGATTGTCATCGTTCCGTTCTGCCTCATCGTCTATCTGGCATTGCGTTCCAGAATCTTCGCTCGCGACGCCGTGGATTTCCTGGCGGCGGGGCGCGTTGCGAACCGCTATGTGCTGTGCGCCGGCGATATGGCCGCCACGATGTCAGTCTTGTCGATTGTAGCGACAGTCGAGACGAACTACGTCAACGGCTTTGCTCTGGCCTTCTGGGGGAAGCTGTTTGTGCCGATCAGCATCGTCATGGCGCTGTTCGGTTTCGTGACCTACCGATGGCGCGAAGTCCAATGCCTGTCCCGCGGCCAGTTCATAGAAATGCGCTACGACAGCAAGGCATTCCGAGTGGCGACATCCGCCGTCGCCACGGTTGCCGAACTGACGTGCAATGCTCTCTATCCTGCTGTCACGGCAAACTTTTTCATCTACTATCTGGGGATTCCGCACCACATTACACTATTCGGCGTGACCTTCCCGACTTTTGCTGTCGTCGTGGTCTTGTGCATTATGGTCGCCTTGCTGATGATCATTCCGTCGGGGCGTGTGTCTCTGCTGATCACGGACGCCATACAGGGTGTGCTGTCCTATCCGATTTTCGCGATCATCAGCGTATTCATCCTTTTTAAACTGGATTTTGACCAAGATGTAGCCGCCACGCTGGCCGATCGTGTGCCAGGACAGAGTTTCCTGAATCCATACGACATTGAGAAATTCAGAGACTTCAACATCTTTGCGACCATCGTCAATATTGTGAACAACATCCTCAATCGCGGTGCCTGGTACGGAAACGACACCACCAATTCGGCGAAGACGCCTCACGAACAGAAGATGGCTGGCATCCTTGCCTCCTTTCGCAATGGCTTCGCCCTAACGATGGTGCCTCTGTTGGGAATTCTGGCCTATTGTTTCATGCATGGCGCCAACTTCAATTCCATCAATGAACGGAACTCATTCAAATGCACAAGCGACCAGGTTCGTCTGCAGTTGTCCGAGCACATACTTGGCGAAATCATTTCGGAGGATGAACCGCTCCGGAGCCAGATCATGGAGCGTCTACAAGCCATTCCGCCCGAAAAACACGAAATCGGCCTTGACGAACCTTATTCCAATGAAAACAATCCAGACACCAGATTCCTTGAGGTCGTCGGCAATTCCTTGGGGGACACTCCCGAAGGACGCCATCGCTTCCAGCGCTTCAAGGCCGTTTTCAGCCAGATGCGGGGGCCGGTGCTCTTCTCAAAGGTCTTCCCCGTAGGAATTTCAGGTCTCTTTGTCCTTCTTATGCTCATGCTGCTGATATCCACCGATGACAGCCACATCTTCAATGCCGCCGGCGGAATTGTGCAGGACATTGTATTGCCGCTTTCCAAGAAGGAACTCACGCCCCAGCGCCAGATTCGCTGGCTTCGTATCAGTTCCGTGCTGGTCGGGCTCTTCTTCATGGTCATTGCCATCTTCTTCTCGAAAATCGACTACATCTGGATGATCACCACGATACTGTCGTCCATCTGGCTGGGCGGTGCGGGACCGATTATTCTGGGCGGCCTCTATACCCGATTCGGCAATCTGACCGGCGCCTGGTGTGCGTTGGTGTGCGGTTCGGGATTTTCGACTTCCTGCTGCATCATCCAGCAGACTTGGGTGAAGCACATCTGTCCCTGGATTGAAGGCCATCCGGGGTGGTATGACAGGCTTGACGGCGTGCTTCGTGCTCTTTCCGCGCCTTTCGAACCCTGGCTCCACTGGGAGATGAGCACAATCAAGTTCCCGATCAATTCTTATGAAATTCTTGCGATTTCCATGATTCTTTCCTGCGGCGCATACGTGGTCGGCTCCTTTGTCTCCGGAAAACGCTTCAATTTGGACAAGCTGCTGCATCGCGGCGCATACGCTTCTCCTGAGAAACTTGCGTTTGTGGCGGAACAGAAGGCGATTCTCGCACGGCAGGGCATCTTTCGCCGCGTCCTGAATACGATGATTTCCATTACTCCCGAATATACCAAGACCGACCGTGTCATTGCCTGGGCGATGTTCTTCTACAGCTTTGTCTGGAGTTTTATCGTCATTTGGTGCGGAGTATTGCTCTGGAACGCCTTTTCTCCGTTTACGATCAATGGCTGGAAGCTCTATCTTCTGGTTTCCACTTTCATTGTGGGAATCGTGGTGGGAATCATTTCCACCATCTGGTTCGGCATCGGTGCCACCTGCGGAATCATCCAGCTTTTCAAGGACCTACGGACTCGAAAAATCAACATTACGGAAACAGGGAAAGTCAGCCATGAAGAATAGACTTGCTTTTTTTTCTGCCGCTATTGCCTTGACATCGATTGCAGCCGCCATGCTTTGCGGATGCGCTTCCGTTGACGGCAGCCGCCCAGTGAGGCTGACCACAGCCACGCAGTCGGCCATCGTGGCTCCTGTCGGATATTCAAAGGAATCCCGCTTCGATTCCGCAGGAATGGTCATTGAATGGGAGTGCGCAAGGCATTCCTTCTTCACATCCTGTAATGCCCCTGGTGTAAAAAGTTCTTTCGGAACCGATTATGTGGCGGGTACGGCGGAGGAATTTCGTGAAAAAATCGGCTATGATGCGGCGGTTCCCGGCGAGTGCTTTCTTTCGCCTGGAGTCGGAATATGCCGCCGCATCGATACCAAAGAGTATTCTCTGAACGTGGCCTATCCAGTGGTGAAACGGTTTCCATGGAAAGTCGTGAGGCATTCGGAGTCCTCGGTGACTTTCTTCCAAAAGTCGCCGGCATGGAACGGCTACGCCTATCATTATACGAAGACGGCGACTCTGGAAGACAAACCAGTGCCCAGGCTTGTCATGAGATACACGCTTGAAAATACTGGCTCAAAGGAGATAGACACTCTTCATTATGCGCATAATTTCATCTGTATCGACCGGATGCCAGTCGGCAGCGATTACGTTGTGGATTATGGATTCGACACAAGTTTCAAGCTTCCAAGGCCTTCTGGCAA
>JAKSPA010000170.1 GCA_024405235.1 Lentisphaeria bacterium | reverse complement strand
CCTTTGCGACATCGCATTTGACAATGTCCTCATGCGCGGAAAGGAACTCTCCTGCCTTCGCCGCAAGCGCCATTGGATTTGTGCGAAGCGCCTTCGCCAGCGGGAAACAGGACACGGTAACGTCGCCGTCAAAGCCCTCTGGGCACATGTCCCACGTGAGTTCGGGGATTTCGGCATTCAGTTCCTTCGCCAGGAAGGAGCGCAGATCTTCTTGAAACTTGAACATGGATAGGCAATTATGTTGAGTGTTGCATCAGAATAAACCGCCACGGCGGCTATTCAAAAGAAAAAGAATTTTCGGACGAACGGTATAATTTAACCCCTGCGCGTGGCTCCGTCACATGAAACATCGCGCCGTCCTGGCGGCACCACACTAGAACTCGAATGTCAACTGGTTTGGATCGTCCGCAGGGGAACGGCGTCCACGGCGCTTGGTTTCCGCCAGTTTCGGACGATTGCGGTCGTTTTCGTCAAATTCGTTCGATTCCAGATTCTCGAGAACCTGCGCCGCGCGATTGATGATCTTCTTCGGAATTCCCGCCAGACGCGCGACGTGGATTCCGTAGCTCTTGTCCGCGATGCCTGGCACTATCTTGCGCAGGAACATGATCTCTTCGCCCTGTTCGCGAACAAGTACATTGTAGTTCTTTACGCCGTTCTTGGTCAGCGCGAGATCCGTGAGTTCATGATAGTGCGTCGCGAAAAGCGTCCTTGCCTTCGCGGCAGGAGTATCGTGAAGGAACTCCGCGATCGCCCACGCAAGCGAAAGTCCATCGAAAGTCGATGTGCCTCTGCCTATTTCGTCCAGAATTATAAGGCTCTTGGAGGTCGCGTGATTCAGAATATTGGCGGTTTCGACCATCTCGACCATGAAAGTGGATTGCCCGCGAGAGAGATCGTCCGCAGCGCCGACTCGTGTGAAAATCCTGTCGGCGAGACCGATTCTAGCGGAACGCACGGGAATGAACGAACCCATCTGCGCCATGAGGACAAGCAAGGCGACTTGGCGGATGTATGTGGATTTGCCAGCCATATTCGGTCCTGTGATGAGACCGATCTGATTTTCAGCCGTATCGAGGAAGCAGTCGTTCGGCACGAATGCGATATCGGTGAGGCGTGCATCAAGCACGGGATGGCGGCCGTCCTTTATGTCCAGCACAGGCTCTTCCGTCATTTCGGGACGCACGTAGTGATATTGCGCGGCGACCTGCGCGAGCGCTTCCAGACAGTCGATGTGCGCGACTGCCTTGGCGGTCTGCTGAATTGCCGCAAGATGTTCGCAGACCTTCTGACGCATATCCTGAAAGAGTTCGTATTCAAGGGCTTGGCTTTTTTCGTCGGCTCCAAGGACCTTGTCTTCGATTTCCTTCAGTTCGGCAGTGATGAAACGTTCGCCGTTGACAATCGTCTGCTTGCGCATGTATTCCGGCGGCACTTGGTCCAAGAAGCTCTTGGAGACTTCGATGAAATAGCCAAATACTTTGTTGAATCGTACCTTAAGGCTCTTGATTCCCGTGCGCGACTGCTCCTTCTGCTGATAATCCGCAATCCAGTCCTTGCCCTCCGTCGAAGCGCGCCGCAACACATCGAGTTCGTCGTTGTATCCCTCCTGGAAAATGCCGCCGTCATGAATTGTAGCGGGCGGTTCCGGCACGATGGCGCGTTCAATGAGCGATACGAGTTCAGGCAGTTCCAGCAGCTCTTCGCACTGCGATCTTAGCAGCGGCGCCTGAGCGTCGTTCATCAGCGTACGCAGGCCTGGAATCATCTCGAGGCCTTTTTTCAGCACGATTAGATCTCTTGCACTGGCGCTGGATCCGACGGCCAGACGTGTGACCGTGCGCTCCAGATCGCGAATCGCATTCAGTATGTCGCGCACCTCCGCCAGAAGCATCGGATGGTCATGGAGATCCTCGACCGCCGAGAGCCTCTCTTCTATTGGCTTAAGCTCCTTGAGAGGCCGCAATATCCACTCGCGAAGCAGGCGCGCGCCCATCGGCGTAACCGTCTCGTCAAGCACCGACAAGAGCGTGTTGTTTTTTTCACCATTGAAAATAGGTTCGACCAATTCCAGATTCCGCTGCGAAATCCTGTCCAGAATCAGACAGTTTTCGGGCTGATACGACGCTATGCGCGTGATATTCGATGCGTCTTTCCGCAGGTTGGTGCAGGCGTAGTTGAAGATGGCGCCTGCGGCTCCGATTGCGATTTCCATTCCGCGGCAGCCGAAACCGTCGAGAGAGGCCACTTGGAAATGTCTGAGAAGATCGCCTCTTGCGAGTTCCACGTCGTAGTGCCAATCTTCAAGAGACGTCCACGCGAGATTTCTGGGCAGCTCCTTTGGGAAGCCCTCGAGCTGCCATTTTTCGAGATAGCTTGCAGGTGCGAGAATTTCGGAAGGCTTGAGTCTGGTCAGTTCCAGTTCAAGGGCATCAGGAGTCAATTCGGCGATCTTGAAATCGCCGATGGTGAGTTCAAGCGTCGCAAGCCCCCAGCGGTTCTTCGCAGGAAGCACAGCTGCAAGATAATTGCTGCGACGGTCGTCAAGAAGCGTATCCTCCATGAGAGTGCCTGGAGTGATCACTTCGGTTATGTCGCGTTTGACAAGGCCCTTGGCGAATCTTGCGTCCTCAAGCTGGTCTGCAAGAGCGACTTTGTATCCACCGCTAAGCAGTTTCGGGACATAGAGCCTGACCGCCTTGTACGGAATGCCGCACAACGGCGCTCCCGCACGGCTGGTGAGGACGACGTTCATCAGCGGAGCGGCGATTTTCGCGTCGTCGAAGAACATCTCATAGAAATCGCCCATTCGGAACATCAGCAGCGTATCCTTCGGGAGCGTCCGCTTGACCTCCATGTACTGCCGCATTCCAGGCGTGAGTTCGCCAGTTGGACTTATATTTTTTTCAGTAGCCATTTCTAGAATCCGATTTCAAGTGAATCAACGCATCCACGCAAATACCGACCTGCGGTAAGCGGCCGCCGCGCGGTCCAGACCGATGGAATTCAGGAACCCGTCCAATTCGGCGGCTTCGCCGCTCAAAGGCCGTGTTTTTTCCGTTGGCTCCATAGGAACCTTCTCGCTTAGTTGAATATGCGAAGTTCGTTCGACGGGAAGATATTCGATCCAATGCACGGGAACCTCGTGATATTTGCCGTCGCCGCCCCACTTTCCGACATACTCCACGCGCTCTTCGCCGCGATAGCCATGGGCGGTTACAGCGATGGTGCTCGTGCCGCCGTTCCGCTGCACGCGCGAAGTCTTAAGGATATTGGCCGTAATGGATGCGGGATGCTTGAAGCGGTCTTCGCCAAGATAGTTCGCCATTCCTTCATGTTCCCAGAAACTCGACTCCTCGCCTGGCGTATAGCCGTAGATGGTCTTTGCAGTCCGATGCTGCTGATACAACGGCACGCAGAGAATCGGCGCAAGAGAGAAATACACCTGACGGAAATATTCCATGTTGTGTGTAATGAAAAAGGCCCTTGCCGACTCCAAATCGAAGCTTGCATAGATGGCGGGATCGGTGCTGAGCGAGAAATCGCGCAGGTGATTCGGAGCAACGATATTGATCATGTGGTCCTTAGTGTATTTGAAATCGTCTCCGTAGCCGATCTGCTTGTCCTTCAGCAGATTGACGATCTGCTGCATGGCGAGAGGCGTATACAGCAGTCGGAACTGGATTTCATGGTCGCGATCCACCGCATGGAAAAGCACTTCGAAATCGTGATTGCTCATCAGCGTGTATTGCGATTCGTCGTCAAGATTTTCCGAAAATTTCTTAAGTTTCTTCAGTTCGCTTTTCATGCGCCTCTTGTCGAACCACCCGTCTCCCGCATCGGAAAGTGCTGAAGGGCCTCTGGAGAAGGTCAGATCCGGCGCCGCTTCGTTTCCATAGATGACGAACTTCTCCACGGCGTAGGAAGGAATCGGCGCATCGACGGAAGTGGTAAGCGTCTCGCTGCGCGTCACTGTGTACACTTTGCCGTCCGCGTCCCTTTCGCGCTCTTTCCAATGAATCGTAATGCTTCCGTAATAGGTCTTAGTGTCCCAATCCTGCGCCAGCACTTCGCAGAACGCGAACGGATTTCCCTGCAAATCGCCGCATTGCGAAAAGAGGATCGACCGCTGTTCGTTATTATAGCTGCCGTCCCACCCGAAATGGTTCTCCAGTTCCGACAGACGCCCCTGCGTACAATATGGATCGAAATTGATTATGGGACAGATCTTGCTGATGAGACGCGTGACAATATCCCAATCGTAGCGCTCGTTCAGCGGCTTCATCTGGTCCCATGCCGCCTGTTTGACCTCTTCAAGCTGCTTCTTCAGTTCGCTGGAGCGTCTGCTGGCGGAACTGAATCCAGGAAGAATCCAGAAGAAGAAAAGCAATATTCCAATTACCACCGCGCCGCCGCTGTAAAGCGATATCTGCTGGTCGTTGTTCTTCATGCTGCTATAGCAGACAATCGCGGCGACTATCACACCGACGATGACCAAGAATATTAAGCAGCCGAACACACCCTTTCTTGAATTGGCGCTGCCGAGCTCCTTTTCTATGGAATGCAATTTCTTGACGAGCCGTGCGTTTTCCTCCGCATCCACTCCAGACGCGTCCAGAAGCCGCTGGAATTCCTTCTCA
>JAKSPA010000017.1 GCA_024405235.1 Lentisphaeria bacterium | reverse complement strand
TAATAGATGCCTGGTTCTACGGTGGCGACGGTTCCTGCTGGCATGGGAGTCTTGTTGCCGTTGTTAAGTCCAGGCGATTCATGGATTTCAAGCCCCACCGATTGTCCGAGACTATGGAAGAATCCATGGTATATGCCGCTCTTTTCGTCACGCCCTGTAGGGAATCCAGCCGCATTGAAACGATCGGTGACCAGTTTCTGGAAGTCGCAGCCGAGAATGCCTTCCTTGAGCATGCCAAGCGCCTCCTGTTGCACGGCGAGTACGGTCTCATACGCCTTCTGGACGATAGGCGACGGCGTGCCTTTCACGCGTGTGCGCGTCAGATCTCCATAGTATCCAGTGCTTTGGTCGCGCGGGAAGATGTCGATGACGATCGGTTCGTTGGCGTGAATCGGTCCCGTGCCTGCCTGATGCGGATCGGAGGACTGTCTGCCAGGCGCGGCGATTGTGCCGCGTCCGATGCCGCCTCTTCTGGCGATTGCCGCATCGATTGCGCCACGGAGCTCTTCCGCACAGAGCCTATGACCACCAAGCATCAGGAAGCCCTCGCTGTCGATGGTGGCTTCTCTGAGCATGCCGTCGGCTTCGGCAAGTCCTGCTTCTGCTAGCCGCTCTGCCTTGCGGATTTTCTCTATTTCTTCGGCGGTCTTGACCGCGCGCTGCGGCGCGAAGGGTGACAACGGCTTTACCTTTATTCCGTTCTCGCGCAGTAGGTCCGCATAAAACAGCGGAAAAGCGTTTGGAACGAACCATTCGGTGATGCCTGTGCCATCGCAAAGCGTCTTTATCAGTTTAAGAAACCAGTTCATCTTCGGATCGTCTATCGGCTTTATGCCGAAGAATTCCGCCAGATGGCCGATGTCGGCGACGCGCACGCCCTGGTGGCATTGCTTCTGCGCGCGACCGATTTCGATGGAATTCACCGCCACGGCAGTGACGGCGTCCGTATGGAAATAGAGGAACGGATCTTCGGCTGCAAAGCCTGTGAGATACCAGAGATCAGCGCAGGATTCGCTGTCTGCGTATATGAGAGTGTTCATCGGAATGTATGTTGACGCGTCGCGTGGCGCCTGAACGCCGAAGTTCAGCGTTTGCGCAGGGCGCGAATTATTGTTGCCAAGAGAAAGACCACGCCGGCGAGTTCGACAATTGTCGCTCCAGGCGACAGAAGAATATTGCCTGGCAGCGTGTCGTATGAAAGCGCCACGCCGAAGAACGTGCATGCGAAGCAGATGATTCCTGCCAGCAGCATTATGACTGGAATCCTGCGCGAGAAGGTGCTGGCGGGACCTACCGGCAGAATCAGCAGCGCCATGCAAAGGACGATTCCGACCATTTGGGAGAGAAGCACGACGGTGATCGCGATGAGCAGCTGCAGCGCGAATTGAACTGCGGTGGTCGATACGCCGCGCAGCGTAAGCAGTTCGCTGTGGAATGCAAGCGCCACGAAGCGCTGGTGCCACAATAGCGCAACCATCAGAATCACCGCATCCAGAGAAGCGTGACGATGATTATGACGGCATCAAGTATGGCCGTCATGTAGAGATCCATTGGCGAAATGATCAGAATGCTTCCGAAAAGATAGCTGTTGAGATCTGGCGGATAGCCTGGCATCGCAGTGACGAACGAAATTCCGATTGCCATTCCGATCGCCCAGACGGCTGACAGCACTGTATCGGTGCGCAGTTTCCATTTGACGGTCATGAGAGTGATGAGCGTAGCCACCAGAATTGCGGCGACAAGCGCGCCCATCCATGGCGTAAGCCATTCGATATGAAACTTGGCGGCGAGGAACAGCGCGGCGCCGACGCCTCCAAGCAGCGAGTGGCTGACCGCTCCCACCGCATAGCTGTCGCGTTTCAGGACTACGTACGAACCGACGATTCCGCATGCGATCGCGGCGAGAAACATCGCGACGATGGAGCGCTGAAGCATTGGCGACGATGCAATGTCTTGGAAAAAGGTGCTCATTTGTGTGCCTCCTGTCCAAGATGCGGTCCGCAGCACGGATCGTCGTCGGTTTCGTGTGCGACGGGACATTCGTGGTGGAAGATGTGGATCCAGTTGCCTGCGTGCAGATCTTCACGCGAGACTTCCTGTATCTTATGCATGTCCGCCGTGTGGTTGACGCAGATGACGTGCGTCGCAAAGGGCTCGACCATGGTGAGATTGTGCGAGACCATGACGATGGTGAGACGGTGGCTGAGCTCCTTCAGCAGGCCATAGATGGCGGTGACGCCAGGCGTGTCGAGATTGGCGCCCGGTTCGTCCAACAGCAGCAGCTCAGGCTGCGATGCGAGAGCCTGCGCGATGAGAACACGCTGGCGCTGTCCACCCGAAAGCGCCGCGAATGGCTTCTTTGCGGTATCTGCGAGTCCGACCTCCTGCAGCGCTTCCTCGGCGATTCGCCTGTCTTCGGCGCGTGCACCGCCGAAGAGATGGCGTTCAATGCGTCCGAGAAGGACGGTTTCCATTACGGAAATTGGGAATCTCGGATCGAAGCTTAGCGATTGCGGGACGTAGGCCATCTTCCGCCGCCAATCGGATGGCGCCTTGCCGAATATCTTCACGGAGCCGTAGCGCGGCTCCAGAAGGCCGAGCATCAGACGCAGCAGCGTGGTCTTGCCGCCGCCGTTCGGGCCGACGATGATGGCGAAATCCCGCTGAGAGATTTCCAAATTGATATTGTGAAGGACCTCGTGCTCTTCGTATCCGAAGCAGAGGTTTTTTATTTCCACTGCAAAAGACATTTTGAAAATGCGTTATGGAAGAATCTGTGTGCCGACGCCTTCCTTTGTGAAGATTTCCAGAAGGAGCGAGTGTCTGAGGCGACCATCGATCATGTGAACCTGTCCGACGCCTGCGTTGACTGCATCTCTTGCGCTTCTGATTTTCGGAATCATGCCGCCAGAGATGACTCCTGAAGCGATGAGTTCCTCAACTTCATCGCAATGTATTGACGATATCAGGCTGGAAGGATCTTTGGGATCTCTGAGAACGCCAGGCACATCGGAGAGGAAGACGAGTTTGCGGACCTTCAGCTCAGATGCGATTTCGCAGGCGGCCATGTCCGCGTTGATATTGTATATGGCGTTGTTCTGGTCGCAGGCGAGAGGCGCGATCACAGGCAGCTGGTTTCTTGCGAGAATCCATTCGATTTGCGGGGTGTCGACGTTGACTACCTTTCCGACGAAGCCCAGATCAAGATCCGCTCCTGTCTCGGCGTCTTTCGTCGTGATTTTCTGGCATCTCAGAATGTTCTTGCCCGAAACCGCCGCTGTGTCCATGTGCAGTTCGTCCCTGAGGAAATTCACAAGATCGGCATTGACGACGTTGTGGAGGACCTTGTCGACCACGCGAATCGTGTCCGTGTCAGTGTAGCGCAGACCGTTGATGAAGCGCGGCTGAACGCCTGCCTTCGCAAGTTCCGCATTGATGGCTTTGCCGCCGCCGTGTACGACGATCGGCTTGAGGCCTGCGATCTTCATGAAGGCCACGTCGCGAAGCACATCGAACGCGCGGTTCATGTCCTCCATTGCGCTGCCGCCGAATTTCACGAGAACCGTACTGCCGTAGAATTGCTGGAAATAAGGCAGTGCCTCGATAAGGATGTCAGCCTTGCTTTGTTCTTTTGAAGTATCCATTGAAATCAAAAAAAGTGGATTTAGAAGAGTTCTTTTAGATTGAGAAGTGCCTTGTGGTTTTCAAGCAGATGCGCTTTGGTCAGAATGCCAAGGAAGCAATTGTTCTGCGTGATTGGAATGAAATCCGTTCCTGTCGCGTCGAAGATTCTCGTCGCTTCGGCGAGTGTCGCGTCGGACGGAAGCGCGCATGGAGCCGCGCCCATGAAATCGTCTGCAACCAGAATTTCGTATAGCGACGAATCCAGAAGGAAAGGCCGTATGTTCCTTTCGCGTATGATTCCGACGAGTCTTCCTTCTGAATTGAGCACAGGGAAGATTTCCTGATTGCTGTGCATCAGGACTCTCATGAGAGTGCGGAAGGAATCTTGCGGCGCGAGCGTGTAGAGGGTTCTGTCAGCCAGTTCGCCCACGGGAGTCTCGAGATTGTCGTCGATGCTTTCGGAGAAGAGCGGATCCTTTTCAGGATTGCGGGTCGCTTCGGCAGCGGCGAAATAGAGGTTTCCTCTTGAGATGCATTTGCTCACGAACGTCGCGAAGGCCACAACGATCATGAGTGGGACGAAAAGTTGATAACCTCCTAGTAGCTCGGCGATTAGGAATAGTCCGGTGAGCGGCGCGTGCATGACTCCCGCAAGCATTCCCGCCATTCCTGCCGCGATGCAGTTTATGAGCGGAAAGCCTGTGATGTGCGCCATGACCAGGGCCTGGTGAATTGCGAGACCAAGGAAGGCGCCGGTGACAAGCGACGGAGCGAACATGCCGCCGTCACCGCCCGCATTGATGGAAATCATGGAGGCGATGGGTTTGAGAAGCGCACAGATCGCGATGCATGCGAGAAGCGTCTTTCCACTTTCGTTCGGCAGTGAAAGAAGCCCCTCTGGCAGCGCATCGGCGTTTCCGTGCATTAGATTGAGAACGAAATCGAGTCCAGAACCGCCGAGAATGGGAAGAAGAAGAAACAGTACATATAATAATAGCGAACCGATTACCGCCAGCGCCCACTGGTTTCCGATTGCACGCCGCAACTGCTGCGCAAGGCAATTCGTCTTGATGATTATGACGGAAAAGACTCCGCAGATCAGTCCGACGGAGACATACAGCCATAGATTCGCCATGCGCCAGCTGTATTGAATCTCTGGAAATCTTACGTCCACACCGCAAAGCTGACTGACGATCGCGCCTGAAGCCGCCGCGATTAGCAGCGGAATCAGCGTGACAGCCGACGTGCCAGGCAGAAGCACTTCGCATGCGAAAAGCGCGCCCGCTAGCGGCGCACTGAATACGCCTGCGATTGCCGCTGCTGCGCCAGCGCACAGAAGGAGCGTCCTTGTTTCACGTGGAAGGCCGAATTTGCGTCCGAGATTGTCGCCTATCGCGGCGCCTGTGAGGGCGCTTGGCGCCTCCATTCCAGCGGAAATGCCCATTACGACGGCGACGCCGCAGGTGAGAATGTGGCTGAACACGTGGTATTCCTTCATGCAGCGAGTGGGATAGCGCGCTTCACGGATTGCCGTCCAGAGAGCGGTGTTGTATGGATGCCTTCTCCAAAGCATTGCTCCGAGAATGACGCAGAAGAAAATGCCGCCTGCGGGAAGCGCAGGCGCGATCCAAAGCGGTTCGGTGCACTTCAGGGCAAGAAATGTCTGGCAGTGGTGGTGAAACCACTCGGCGACAAGGTGCATGCAGCTGCTCGCCAGACCAGAGAGCGCGCCGATGACAATGCACAGTCCAAGAATCAGCAGACGCTTCTGTCTGGCGCGTTTCCATGGAGTCCCCCAGGACATTCCGGAAAATATTTTTGATATATTTGTCATTATATGTATAAAAGAGATTTATCGGGGCGGTATATTTAACATAATTCCATCTTGAATAATTGTCTTACGGGACAATCACTTTAAGCAAAGATTGAAAACATGGCAAAAAACACCTGCAAACGCGTTCTATTGGTGTGCGGCGGAAAGTCTCCTGAGCACAAAGTCTCGCTTATTTCATGTCGCTCCGTATTCAATGCGATCGACCGCGACCGCTACAATCCCGTGGTCGTCGTCATTGGAATGGACGGCGTCTGGAATTTTTATGGCGACAAGGAATTTCTTGTGAATGCCGATGATCCGAACAACGTCGAGCAGGCTCCGAAGGGCCTTGTCTGCTGCCCGCTGAGAACCGCTGATGGTCCAGCGCTGGCATTCGCGGACGGCAAGCGCAAGCCAGTGCCTTTCGATATCGCATTTCCCGTGCTTCACGGCGCTAATGGCGAAGACGGCACGATCCAGGGCCTCTTCGAGATGCTGTCGGTGCCTTACGTCGGATGCGACGTGGCTTCCAGCGCCAACTGCATGGACAAGGAGCGCGCGAAGGTTCTTGCGTCGTCGCTTCTGGATATTCCAGTGGCGCCGTTCTATGCTTTCGGGACAGACGAAAATGTGCCGGCGGAGGCCCTCAAGAAGGATCTTGGGCTGCCGATGTTCGTGAAACCTGCACGCACCGGTTCGTCCGTCGGCGTCGTCTGTGTGAAGAAGATGACGGAATTGGATGCCGCCATGGAGCATGCCTTCCAGTTCGACGACAAGGTCCTTGTGGAGCAGGGCATAGTCGGCGCGCGCGAAATCGAATGCGCCGTGCTGGAGATGCCCGACGGCGATGTGTTCGTGGCCGATCCTGGCGAAGTGATTCCGACGAAAGGATTCTACGACTACAAGGCCAAATATCTTGACGACGACGGCGCCAGGCTGCAGGTGCCTGCCAAGCTCACTAAGAATGCGAAGATGATGATTCGCGAGGCGGCCGCCATGGTCTTCGACGCATTGGGCTGCGGCGGAATGGCGCGCGTGGACTTCTTCTTCCGTGCAGGAAGAGGCGCCAAGAAGGACGAACTGATTCTCAATGAAGTGAATACCATCCCCGGCTTCACGAACATTTCGCTCTATCCGAAGATGATGGAGAATTCCGGAATTGACTATAAGACATTGATTGCGACATTGCTTGAGACCGCCGAAGTGCGTTTCCAGCGCAAGCAGTCACTCAAACTGAACTAAACTACAAACGGAGAACACCATGAAAAAATTCATTCTTGTGTCCATTCTGATGTGCGCTGTTGCCATTTTGAGTTCTTGCGCAACTACGTATCCCGTCGGCGTGCTCTATACAGATATCAGAGTGCCGCTTGCCACTGGCGTCGATATCGATCCTGCCGTGTCGCCGAAGGTCGGTGTCGCGGTTTCCAAATCCATTCTCGGATTGGTCGCCACCGGCGATTCGTCCATTTCAGCGGCCTGCGCCAACGGCGGCATCCGCAAAATCCACCACGTCGATTGGGAAGCCAGTTCCGTCTTCGGAATCTATTCCACATATCGTTGCGTCGTGTGGGGAGAGTAGGCGTTTAATGCAGAATGCAGAATTAATTCACAACGCTTAAGGCTTGATGAAGGCATGAGGCGTTGTGAATTCAATAATTGTTGATTCAATAATTGTTGATTCAACAACTAATAATTAGGTAATAGGAAATAGAAAACGATGAAAAAGATTCTTTTTGCGACGGTATTTGCCGTCGGAAGCATTTTTGCAGAGACAGTAGCCTATATAAATATGGAGACTGTCTTCAATGCATATTACAAGACCGTCAATGAAAACATCCGCTTCGAGGAGGCGCGCCAGAATTTCATGACAGGCTTCGAGGTCCTTCTTAGCGACGGCGCGAAGGCGACGGCCGCGCAGAAGGCACAGGCTCTTGAAGAGCGCCTTGCGCAGAAGAACGACGAGATCATGCAGTATCGTCAGCGCGTGACAGCCGAGATAGAGAGCAATCAGCAGAATGCGACTCTTGCAATCGTTGAGGATCTTCAGGCGCAGGTGGCGAAATACGCCGCCGACAACGGCATCGATGTCATTTACGAGGTCTCCGGACGCACGATGAATCGCGTGCCTGTGCTGCTCGTCTATCCAAAGGACAAGGAGATGACCGACGCTTTCGTGAAGATCAGCAATGCTGGTCACGAGAAGGAAAAGGAAGAATCTCAGGCGAAACTGGCATCGCTGCAGAAGGCGGCCGCGCAGAAGCAGCAACAGTAGCGTTTCATGGAGGAAGGATATGCTGATACAGAAGAGCGTAGATGAGATTGCGGCGCTGGTGAATGGCCGCATTGTCGGCAATTGCAGCAGAATGCTTCAGGGCGTTGCGTCGCTGGCCGAATCCACCGAGAGCGACGTCGCGTTTTTGGGCAACGACAAATATCGCGAGCAGGTTCCGAATTCGCGTGCGGGAGTCGTGCTGGTTCCCGAAAACTACACTGAGGCTCCTGCAGAGGGCAGGGCATGGATCGTCTGCCAGGATCCCTCCAACGCCTTCACGGCGGTGATTCTGGCCTTTACGCCGCCTCCTGTCAAATACGCTCCTGGCATCCATGCGAGCGCAGTGATCGCCGATGGCGTCAACGTCCCTGCCTCCTGCCACATCGGCGCAGGCGCGGTCATCGAAGCTGGTGCGACGATCGGCGAAGAGACGGTGATTCTGCCGAATGTCTATATCGGACGCGACACGCAGGTCGGCGCAGGATGTCTCTTCTATCCCAATGTCGTCATCCGCGAACGCTGCATCATCGGCAATCGCGTGATTCTGCATCCTGGCGTCGTCATCGGCGCAGATGGTTTTGGCTACAAATCTGGTCCTGCAGGACACGAGAAGATTCCGCAGGTCGGCATCGTGCAGTTGGACGACGATGTCGAAATCGGCGCCAATTCGACTGTTGACAGGGCGCGTTTCGGACGTACGTGGATTCAGGCTGGCACGAAGATCGACAATCTTGTGCAGGTCGGCCACAATGTCGAAATCGGCCGCGCATGCATTCTGGTCGCGCAGAGCGGCGTTGCAGGAAGCACTCATATCGGCAACGGCGTCATTCTCGCGGGCCAGGCTGGCGTGTCGGGACATCTCCGCATCGGCGACGGCACCATAGTCATGGCGCAGTCAGGTATCACGAAAGACACAATGCCTGGTTCGGTCCTCATGGGGACGCCTGCCGTTGATCGCCGTGCCTTCGCGAAGGAGAAGATGCTTCTCAAGCAGCTTGAAGCGCTCAGTCAGCAGGTTAAGGCGCTGGTCAAGCAAGCGGGAATTTAAAAAAAATTGATTTTCTGTCGGGAAAAATTCGGAGGGGGGATTAAATTTAACCAAAATTTTGACTAAATAACCAACAAAACAAAGGAAACAAAATGGGCAGTTACATGTCTTGGATTGACTGGTTGATTGTTGTCATACCGGTCGCATTTGTTATGTATATGGGATTTTATTCGCGCCGTTATGTTCGCGGTGTGAGTGACTTCCTTGCGGCTGGCCGCGTTTGCGGACGTTATGTCATCAACATGGGTGATGCGGCGAACGCCTTGTCCATCATTGCTCTTCTGACATATATAGAGATCAAATATCAGACTGGTTTCGCTCTGGCCTTCTGGAGCAACCTCATGGCGCCGTTGGGACTCGTCCTCTCGCTGACGGGCTTCATCACATATCGTTTCCGCGAAACCAAGGCCATGAGTCTTGGACAGTTCCTTGAAATGCGATACAGCCGAAAGTTCAGAATATTCGCGGCGGCTCTGCGTTCGCTGGCCGAGATTCTTGCGAACATGATCATGCCCTCTCTGGCGGCGCGCTTCTTCATCCGAATGCTGAATCTGCCTGACCGCTTCCCGTTCCTCGGCATGAGCATTCCCACTTTCGAATTCCTGATGATTTTCTTCCTCACGCTGGCTATCCTGCTCATCTGCTTCGGCGGAACGCTGTCCATCATTGTCACGGATACGCTCCAGGGCCTTGTGCACTATCCACTGCTAGTCTGCTTCGTCATCTTCCTTCTTTGCAAGTTCTCATGGTCCAATGAGATCATTCCTGTTGTCCAGGACCGTGCCGCAGGCGAGAGCTTCCTGAATCCCTTCGATATCGCGAAACTCAGGGATTTCAACATGTTCACGATGGTCATCGTGGTTGCCTTCAACAGAATCTTCCATGCGGCTTCATGGATTGGCGCAGGCAATACCACGGCGGCGAAATCCGCCCACGAGCAGAAGATGGCTTCTATTCTTGCACAATGGCGTGGCGCGCTCATGGACATCTTCTACATGCTGGTCGCAATCTGCCTCATCACCTTCCTGAACCACAGGCACTTCTCCAAGGAGGCTGCGCAGGTGCGCCACGATCTTGCGACGCGCGTTGCAAGCGATGTGCTCAAGGATGCCAAGTATGCAGATACTCTCGTGGCCGTCAAGGACACAATCAACAATATTCCGCCGATGGTTCACGAGCCAGGCGTGGATGCTCCGTTCTCGCAGGAGTACAACATGGATACCGAGTATCTGGAACATATCCACAAGACCCTTACCGCCGACCGCGTGAATGCGAAGAAGGCACAGTTGGAGGAACAGCACGCGGGCGTACAGCTTACCGATGCAGAGGTCGAAGCCAATCGCAAGGCGATCATCGACGCGGAGGGTGAGGCGAACGACCTCTTCAAGCAGTGCCGCACGCTTTTCAATCAGATGAGCCTCTCCGTCACCATGAGAAGCCTTCTGCCTACAGGTCTCTTCGGCGCGTTCTGTCTGCTGCTGTTCATGGCAATGCTTTCCACCGACGATTCACGTATCTTCAGTGCAACGCTGACAATCGCGCAGGACTGCATCCTGCCATTCCTGCCCAAGGGCCTTACGCCAAAACAGCACATCTGGATGATCCGCTGGGTGGCAATCGCCATCGGCGTCTTCTTCTTCTTCGGTTCCAAATACATGTCGCAGTTGGACTACATCCAGTTCTTCGTGCAGATGGCCACCGCGATGTGGCTGGCGGGCTGCTGCCCTGTCATGGTCTTCGGCCTCTACTGGAAGAAGGGAACCACACAGGCCGCATGGACGGCCCTTGTGACTGGCATGCTCATGAGCTTCGCCTACATCCTGCTGCAGCGCAACTGGGCCGACTATGTCTATCCCTTCCTTGAGAAGGCCGACATGGTGGAGTTCTGCGACAAGGCGCTCCACATTCTGAGCGCTCCTTTCGGCACTTGGATTGTCTGGAAGATGCACCCGATCAACTTCCCTGTCAACTCTGTCGAGTTCAACTTCTTCGCCAACGTCTCCACGATTCTTCTCTACATCGTGGTTTCCTACTGCACCTGCAAGGTCCCGTTCAACATGGACCGTATGCTGCATCGTGGCGAATATGCGGATCCCAACGAGCACAAGAATCTCAGCCATGACTGGAGCTTCAAGGGAATCTTCAAGACCATCATCGGAATCACTCCGGAATATACCAAAGGCGACAAGGTCATTTCGTATGCTCTGTTTGCGCATTCCTTCATCTACAGCTTCCTTATCTGCTTCGTTGGCGTGGCAATCTACAACGTCTATCGTATCAGCAGAGGCATGGGAGCCTGCTCCGTTAAGTGGTGGGGCTACTACTTCCTTGTCGTTCAGCTGATTGTGCCTGGTATCATCGCCGCAATCACCGCAGTCTGGTACGGCATCGGCGGTTTCCTCGGCATCATCGACCTCTTCAAGACTCTTGAGAAGCGCAAGAATGTCAATGAGCTGGACAACGGCCGTGTCGAAGGCAACGTCAGCCTTGGCGACACGATTGCGCAGGAGGAGAGCGAAAAGTCTGAAAACAAATAATAGTTAAACGCAAAAAAAGGGGACTGTTGCAGGAACTTTCCAAGTGATGCAACAGTCCTTTTTTTGTATGAAATCATAGGAAGAGAGAGAACAATGTTGAACAACATCACATGGCTGTATCCGCAGGGGAAATCCCGTGCCGTCACTTTCAGCTACGACGACGGACAGATTTATGACCGTGAAGTCATCAAGCGTCTGAATCGCTATGGCATGAAGGGCACATTCAATCTGTGCACCGCCTATGCCTCGAACGAGGCGAATGTCCGCCATCTGCGTCTTGAGGAGTTCGCCGAACTTTACAAGGGGCACGAAGTGGCGGTCCATTGTCCGCATCATCCCTTCCTGGATCGTTGCAACAAGGGGCAGGTTCTGGCGGAGGTCATGGAAGATCGTCGGATTCTGGAGAAACTGGTCGGTTATCCAGTTACAGGAATGGCGTATCCATTCGGCACATGGAACGAGATGGTCATTGACGAACTGAAGGCCGCAGGCATCGTCTATAGCCGCTCTGTTGCCTCCACGGGCAGATTCAACCTGCCGCAAAAATGGCTGGAGTGGTCTCCGAGCTGCCACCACAGCGGCGCGATGGCGCTTATGGATAACTTCAAGGCATGCAGATATCCTCTGTCGCTTTTCTATATCTGGGGGCATAGCTACGAATTCAATGACAACAACAATTGGAATCTGCTGGACGAAATCTGCGAGGCGTTGCCAAAGGACGACGAAACATGGTATGCGACAAACGGCGAGATCCATGCATACATAGAGGCAATGCGGAGCCTTGTTCTCACGGCGGATCTGTCGCGTGTCTATAATCCTACCGCTACGGAGATCTGGTTCGATTTGAATGGCGGGAGAAAACTCTCCGTGAAACCAGGCGAACTGCTGGAAATCTAGGCCATGTGGGAGTGAGGGGGGGGGCAGGTGTGCCATGCGGCATATTTCTGTTTTTGTTGGAACTTGCGTGATGTAAAGTGGTCTATAGCGATAGTTGGAACTAGAGAATCAACCATCATGCCTTTCAGAAAAATGAAATACAATCACTTCATCCGCATTTGCGCTTCTCTTCTTGCCTTGGCGTTTTTGCAAGTCTCGCTTTCCGCAGCGCCGATTCCTGCGCCATCCGCAGAACGGATGACACCGACGGTGAAGGCTGTCCGCAAGGCGCTTCCGTGGGTCGTCAGCATCGGTACCACGCAGCAGATCATTCAGATCAACGATCCGTTCGCAATCTTCTTCACTGATTTCTTCAGTCAGCCAAGACGAGTTTTCACGAAATTCTCGCCGCTGGGCTCCGGAGTAATCATCGATCCAAGCGGACTGGTCGTCACCAACTATCACGTCGTCCGCCGCGCAAGCGACATAACCGTGCAGATGTGGGATGGCACCTCTTTGTCGGCGCATGTTCTCGGCTATGATGTGGACAACGATCTCTGCCTGCTTCAGCTGCAAGGCGAATTGCCAGAACTGGCGTCGGCTGAATTCGCCGCCACAGGTGATCTCTATCTCGGTGAAACCGTCATCGCGATCGGAAATCCATTCGGTCTCGGACAATCGGTTTCCACGGGCGTCCTTTCCGCGCTGAACCGCTCCTTCCAGGAGGGTGATGTCTATTTCGAAAATCTGATTCAGACTGACGCCGCGATCAATCCAGGCAATTCAGGCGGTCCGCTTGTCAATCTTGATGGCAAGCTTGTCGGCATCAACCAGGCAATCCGTGCGGATGCGCAGGGCATCGGTTTCGCAATTCCACTGTCTCATATCGAAGACTTCCTCTCCTATTGGCTGAAACCATCGCATTTCTCCGATGCGTATATGGGACTGATGCCAAGCGGAATTGTCGCCGAGGGCAATGAAAATGGTGTCGTGCTTCCTGATGTCCTAGCCGAATCGCCGCTTTCCAAGGCTGGCATCAAGACGGGCGACGTGGTGCTCGCAGTGGATGGCAAGGCGGTCAATCGTCCGTTGGATTTCGGACGGCTTGTATTCAACAAACATGCAGGAGACGAAATCGTGTTGACGACGGCGGACGGCAGCCACGCCGTCAAGCTCGAGAGCCAATCGGATGCGATGTTGGTTGGCACGCGCCTCGGCATGGAGCTTGTGGAACTCACACCGCAATTGCGTAGCGCCATGCGGCTTCGTCAAGAGCAGAAGGGGCTTGTTCTCAGCGAAGTAAAAGACGAGCCGTCATTCGGTGTTCAGGAGGCGCAGTGGCGTCAGGTTCTTCGCAGGGGTGATATATTACTGCAGTTCGCTGGACAAGATTATCCGACGCTTAAGCAGGTTGCGGAAGCGCTTCGCGGAAGTCGTGCCGGCGATTTCTGTCAGGCGGTCTTCTATTTCACGAGCGTGAAGATTCCCGTGGAAGTCGGAAGGCTTCAGTTGAATTGACGTCGAATACTTTTTCATCATGGATTTTCTAGGCATAAAGCACATTTTTCGTGCGTTCGGCTTTTCTCTGGAGGGATTGGCTGAAATGTTTCATGGAGTGGCGTTCAGGCAGGAACTGGTCATCGGAGTTGTTGCCGTCGCATTGGCTTGGACGCTGCCCGGCCTGGATGTCTTCTGGGGGGTGCTGCTGACGCTGTGCTGGCTGCTTCTGCCGACGACGGAGGTGCTGAATACGGCCATAGAGGACGTTGTCGATCTGGCTTCGCCAGGCATTCATCCGCTGGCGAAGCGCGCAAAGGATCTTGGCAGCGCGGCGGTCCTTCTTATATGCATC
>JAKSPA010000169.1 GCA_024405235.1 Lentisphaeria bacterium | reverse complement strand
CGCGAACTGCTGGATTCGCAGGATGCTTTGAGTTCCGCCAGCAATTCGCTGACGAACGCGCTTGTCAATCATCGCATTTGCTGGCTGACGCTCCATTACGAGTTGGGAGCGCCTGATGTCAATCCCGACACTCTCTGGGGGAATGCACTCGAAATATAATTGAACTGCTATGAAAATCACATCGCAAATTCTTTTAGGCGTGTTGCTTGGCGCAATTCTCTGCGGCTGTTCGAAGCAGTCTAATGGCACGGCAATGACCTATCGCGTCCAGCAGGGCGATCTTGACATTACGGTTTTGGAGAGCGGAACAATCCAATCGGAGCTCTACAACAACATCAAACAGCATATTTCGAAGATGGTGAAGATCCAATACATCATCGATGAAGGAACCATGCTGACAGAAAAGGACGTCGAAGAAGGCACGGTCATCGTCCAGATGGAATCGCGCGATTTCGAGGACGCGGTCTACGAGCGGCAGACCAGTTTCGAGAATTCCGAAGCGGCGGTCATCAAGGCGGAGGAGGATCTTGCGATACAGATAAGCACCAACGAGAGCTCCATCAGAACAGCCGAACTGAATGTCATCTATGCCATCAACGACTTGAAGAAACTGGTTGGTGAAGAGCTTGCAGAACTGTATTCGGACAAGGAGCCTGAGGACATCGGGGCGCTTCTTTCTGACAAGCGTCTTGGCGGCCAGGCGCTTCTGGATATGGTGACCTTCAAGAGCGATATCGAGCTTGCCCAGATCAAATTGAACCGTGCCGAACAGACACTTGAATTCACGCAGAAGCTCTATGAAAAGCAGTTCGTCAGCAAGAATGAACTGGATACGGATGCTCTTGATGTGGAATCACAGAAGAAGAGTCTTCAGACCACGCAGGGCAAATACGATATTTTCGTGACATACGATTTCATCAAGGACTTCTACAAGGCACGTGCGACTCTTCGGGAGGCACGCGACAATCTGGAGCGCACGCGTGCACAGGCCCGTTCGAAACAGGTTTCCGCCGAATCTACGCTTCGCACTGCGCGCCAGAGCCTTGTTCGTGATACTAGCAGACTCAATGAAGCAAAACAGGATCTGGAGAACTGCACAATTCGTGCGACAGCCACGGGACTTGTGGTCTACGAGCCTCAGAACCAGTGGTCGAACGAAGGCCCACTCAAGGCGGGTTCGGAAATCCGTCCTGGCCAGAATATCATCCAGCTGCCTGATTTGAGTCGCATGAGCGTCAATGTGAAGGTGCATGAATCGCAGGTCGATATCGTGGAGGTGGGGCAGAAGGCCACAATCACCATCGATGCTCTGCCTGGCCAGGTCTTCACAGGCGAAGTCATCAGAAAGTCCATTCTGCCTGACGCGCAGCGCCGTTGGATGAGTGAAGACGTGAAAGTCTATACCACGGAAATCGCCATCCGGAATCCGGGCGAGAAAGTCAGCCTGCGTCCTGGCATGAACGCCACGGCGGAGATCTCCATCGAAAAACTGGAGAACGTGGTTTATGTTCCTACACAGTCAATCTATACTGACGACAAGGAGCAGCATTTCTGCTATGATGCGGCGACTTCGCGTGCGATTCCGGTGACCATCGGCAAGCGCAATCGCGTATTCGTCGAAATCACTTCTGGCCTGAAGGCAGGGCAACTCATTCTCATGACGCCTCCAGTGACATCAAGAAATTCCTCCGAGGGGGAAGGTGAGGAAGAGTCTCAGGAGTCGTGACATAAGCGGAGAAGCATGTAGATGAGCCAGCAGAACGCAACGGCAAAAGAGGAGCCGGTCATTCGGATAGTCAACCTCAAGAAGGAATTTGTGGTGGGCGACACGGTCGTCCGTGCGCTTAAGGGGTTGAATTTCGAATTGGAGAAGGGCGGCTACATGTCGATCATGGGGACATCCGGTTCAGGAAAATCCACACTGCTTAACATTCTCGGCTGTTTGGATACAATGACAAGCGGTGAATATTATCTGGATGGCATCAACGTGGCCCGCATGAACGACAATGAGCTCAGCATTATACGCGGACGCAAGTTCGGTTTCATCTTCCAGTCGTTCAATCTGATTCCGCAGCTGTCGGTTCTGGAGAACATAGAGGTCCCGCTCTTCTACCAGGACTGGTCCGAAAAGGATTCCCGTGCAAAATCGACGCAGCTTGCCGAAATGGTCGGCCTCTCGCATCGAGTGCAGCATAGACCGTCGGAACTTTCCGGCGGCCAGCGCCAGCGTGTCGCAATCGCCAGAGCGCTTTCAAACGATCCGTCCGTGATTTTCGCCGACGAACCGACGGGAAATCTGGATCAGGAGACAGGACGCGAAATCATGCAGATTCTTGACAATCTCGCCAAACAGGGACGCTCGATCATTCTTGTCACCCATGAACGCGCGATTGCAGAACATGCAAACCGCATGATACGTCTCGTCGATGGCGAAATCGTCAGCGACACGAAAAAATAGACGATTTCAGAACGTACGCCAATGCTATACATCTACAAAATCAAGCGTGTCGGCAAATTGGGAATGCGGAGTCTTGTGGAGCACAAGCTGCGCAGTCTTCTGACCACGCTGGGAATCATCTTCGGCGTGGGGAGCGTCATCGCCATGCTTGCAATCGGCGAGGGCGCCAGCTACGCGGCGCGCGAACAGATTCGCCAGATGGGAAGCACGAACATCATCATTCGCAGCCGCAAGCCCGAGGAATCCACTTCCGCCACGAACAACACGCAGAATCTTATCTCCTACGGTATCACATACGAGGACATCATGCGCATCAGGAAGCTCTTTCCCGATGTCAGAATCCATGTTCCCGCACGTGAAATCAATACACAGCTGATGAATCAGGCGACTAGAATCCCAACGGTCGTAGTCGGAACGATTCCATGGCATCTGAACAATTCGCAGGAGAAGGTCATCTACGGACGCTTCATTGACGAATATGACATGGATACATACGCCAATTCCATCGTCCTCTGCGAAAATACCGCGGCGCGTCTTTTCCCGCTGGAGTTCCCGCTGGGGCGGCATGTCTATGTCGGTTCACAGGCCTATCTTGTCGTCGGAATCATTTCAAGCGGAGACGGTTCTAACGCGGGCACTGGTGCCGCTGGCGCTGTTGAAGAGAAGGAGGTCTACAAGGCCTATATTTCGCTGACGGCGGCGAGCAAGCGCTTTGGTGACACGATCGTCAAGCGGGAGAGTGGTTCCACTTCCATGGAAAAGGTCGAAATCCACCAGTTGACCATCACCGCATTGAGTGACGACCAGGTCATGCCGCTGGCTGTTGCCGTCAGGCAGACTCTTGCCGAGTTCCACAAGAAGATGGATTTCCAGATGACGATACCTTTGGAACTGCTTAATCAGGCTGAGGCCACGAAGCGAATCTTCAATATCGTTCTCGGCAGCATTGCAGCAATCAGTCTGTTGGTCGGCGGCATTGGCATCATGAACATCATGCTTGCCAGTGTCACGGAACGCACGCGTGAAATCGGAACGCGCCGTGCGCTTGGTGCAACCCGCAAGGACATCATCATGCAGTTCCTTGTGGAATCGGTCCTGCTTTCTGTCATAGGCGGTCTGATCGGTGTGGGGCTTGGCATTGGCGTGCCGAAGGCGGTGACGCTGATCGCAGGACTTACGACGATTATTCAGCCGTATTCTATCCTGATGGCGTTCTGTATTTCCATGGCTACAGGCGTGGTCTTCGGAATTTATCCCGCCATAAGAGCCGCCGCGCTATCGCCTATAGAAGCGCTTAGACACGAGTAGCGCTTAGAACGCGTGCCGTTTGCATATTGTTTTGGGGAGGCCACGAAGGCCTCCCTGACAGCTGTCTCTTTTGAGGGCCTGAACTACAATATTATATGTCCTGAACTACAATATTATATGTGAAGTTTTCTGCAGGTTCCAGGCGAACAGTTGTACATTTTGCGGAATGCGTAGCAGAAATATGTCTCGCTAGTGAATCCACACTGGTCGATGACTTCCTTAAGATGGCATTCTCTGTCGTTCAACAGCATCTGCATGGCCGCATTGAGACGTCGAGACAGAAGATACTTTCGCGGTGAAGTGCCGTAGATTTTCTTGAAAAGTCTGGTGAAGTAGCATCTTGATATTTTGGCTTCCTTCGCCATGTCGGAAACATCCAGCATGGGATTTGAAAGATGCATTTCCATGTAGTCTATTGCGCGCTCGATGGATTCCGGTATTTTCTCGGAGGCCTTGCTGCTCCTTGAGGTATGTTCGCGCAAAAGGGCGAGTACAAACTTGTATGCGAAAAGGGATTCTTCGTAGGGGTCAATTGCAACAGCTGTCGCATGAAGCGCGATTATGTGCTGGCATAGCATTTGGATGCATGCGCTGTTTTTGTGAATTTTGATGATGTTGCCGTGGCGGGCGACTATCTGGTCCAATATTGTCATGGCCGCATCTCCACGCATGGTGTAGAAGACAAAGGAATATGAATCGTAGTCTGGATGCTGCTGGTAGATGCTGGGGGAGGGCGACTTTATAAGGAACGCGGTCCCCGACTGCACCATGTTCTTCTTCCCTTTGTGAATGAACTCTCCATAGCCGTCAAGTGTATATTGAAATATGTAGTATGTGACTGGATCACGGTTGGCCAGAACATGGTGGTATGTATGGTCAGT
>JAKSPA010000168.1 GCA_024405235.1 Lentisphaeria bacterium | reverse complement strand
GCAAAGGGAGCAAAGGGAGCAAAGGGAGCAAAGGGACCAAAGGGACCAAAGGGACGGTGTCACCGGCCAAGTATTTATGTTTTCGCCCGTACTGCCGCTGTGCGGCGACGGCCTCTATGAATTGGTATCACTCTTCAAAGAGATCTTCGGAAATAGCATTGCGAACGACAAGGATGTATCTTGCCTTGTCAAGCGGATCGACGGTTCGTCGCGGCGCTGTTTTGCCGAGTTCAAGCGGGCAGTCACGATAGCTGTGTAGTCGGACGTTCATTGCGCCTTTGCCGCCTGTCAACATAGCAAGCGTAGTTGGATAGTTAAGGCTTGAACTTACTGGCAGAAGGGCTTTTAGGAGTACTCTGCCACCTCTTGATTCAGTGTCAAGCACTTCGCCGCGCATTGTATTCACATCGCTTATCACCCTTCCAACACATTCGGTCGGCAGAACGAATTGCGCTTCAAGAATAGGTTCGAGCAGAACGCTGCCTGCATTTTGGAGCGCGTCCTGTATTCCCATAGGTGTTGCCACGACGAAATCCAGCGGGTGGGTATGTTCCAGATGGTGCCCTCCGGACAGCAGTGTAATCTTGACGTCGGTAACTTCCCAGCCGAGGCGGCCTTGCGCCAGCGCTCGCGGAATCGTCTCTTCGACTTGATGCTGATATCTTGCCATTATATCCTTCAGAGGAACCTGCGACGAGAATGTCACGCCGCTTCCGCGTGGTGCCGGTTCGACGTGAAAAGTCATAATCGCCCAACATGGCTTTGGCATTGTATAGGCTATGTATCCTGTTGCAGTGGAACGAACTGTCTCCTTGTATATAACCGAAGGCTCGGAAAAATGCGCCTTTAGTCCGAAGCGCTGCGCGAGTATTTCCTCAAGAATTTCCAGCTGGACGGTTCCCATCAGATTCATCTGGAGTTGATTCAGCGACCGCACGTATGTGACCTTTAGCATTGGATCCTCTGCGGAGAGCTGCATGCAGGCACTGTGGAGCGCATGCATTTCCTCCTGCTTTTCAGGAAGCACTTGAACGTTGATGAGCGGTTCGCGCAATGCGCCAGACGTCGGTTTTCGCGGAAGAAGTTCTGGATTTCCAAATACGTAGCCGACGGGAAGCTCGCCTAGCCCGAAAACGACGCCGACCATTCCCGCTTCCAGAACTCCCAAATCTCCGCCTTTGACATCGTGTATCTGCGTGATCTTTCGCGACGCAGCATGGCTTCCGTCGGTTTTCGCCTTGAGGGCGACCTCCATACGGTTTTCAAGCCGTCCGCTGAATACGCGCACGGACAGCGCCCGTCCCATGGTTCTGTCCATGTATGAAGCGAAAACAAGGGCGCACAGGTCGCCATTGCCAGTTTGCGGCGGCGGAAGATAGTCCACCACTGCATCCAGCAGTTCAGTCACGCCTTCGTCCTTCAGCGCCGAACCACAAAGCACAGGCATGCAATCGCCGCGTCTTATGAGCTCCGCGAGGGCGTGTCGGATGGTTTCCTGCGGAATATCGCGTCCGTCAAGATAGGCCTCCATGAGATCTTCGTCGTTTCCACAGACCATTTCGGCGATGGCGCTTTGTTCCGAAAGAAACACGGCGTCTGTAGTCAGCATCGAGCGGATCTGAGTAAGAACATTCGTCGGCGAGGCGCCTTCGCGGTCGCATTTGTTTAGGAATGCGAGCAGTGGGACGTTTGCCGCCTTAAGGGCCTGGTATAGCACTTCCGTCTGCGGCTGAACGCCATCGGCGGCATCGACGAGCAGGATTGCGCCGTCAAGCGGCCAGATGGAGCGTTCGATCTCCGAAGAGAAATCCGCATGTCCTGGAGTGTCGATTAGATTGAATGTCGCGCCCTTCCAGTCAAAAGAAACGCACGTCGCGCGGACTGAAATTCCGCGTCGCTGTTCGACCTCTAGATTGTCGGTATGCGCGGTGCCCGCATCGACGCTGCCCGGATTGCGTATTGTGCCTGAATGCGTCAGAATGCGTTCAGACAGCGTTGTCTTTCCTGCGTCGACGTGGGCGAATATGCCTATGTTTCTTATTCGTTGAGCGGAGGGCATTGCTGGATATCGGCGGTGCCTGTGTCAGTAGCCGAAGCTATTCCATTCTGCCGGTGAAGGCGCTTCCGTCGTTGGCGGTTTCAGCTGCCTGCAGGAATGCATTTGCGGCGTTTCTTGCCTTAAAAAAGTAGTCAGGAGCGGCGTCGCCAGTGACCTGAAGGACAAGCAGTCTGAGATGGCGTTTGTGCCAGTTGATGTGGGCATTGGTTGTCCATGCGCCACCATGTCCGAAAATGGCGTCTTCGCTATCCTCTTCTGAGGCCTCGAGTCCAAGTGAATAGCCAGGCATACCTTTCGGAAGGCTGGAAATGGCCAGAAGCGACTTGATGGTTTCCTCCTTGATGACGCGCACGCCGTTGTCGCCGACTCCGAGATTCATGAGCATCTTGTAGAACTTGTACTGATCGCGTGCGGTGGTCCAGAGGCCTGCACCTGCGGAAGGGAAGACGCGGTCGTCGCCGAACGGCGGTTGCATAATCACATTGCTGTCGAGTTTCAGCAGGCTGATTGGCTGGTCTTTGGAGACTTTATAGACTTGAATTCTATTTGCCAATTGCTTTTCTGTTGGCCAGAAGGTGGTTTCTGTCATCTCAAGTGGATCAAAAACGCGCTTCTGGAGGAACTCTTCCCAACGCATGCCGGTTATCACTTCGACGATTGCTGCTCCGACATCGATTCCGAGATTGGAGTAGCCGAATTTGGTTCCTGGTTCGCAGACAAGCGGCATGGCGGCTGCGGTTGCAGCGACGGAACGCAGCGGCATACGGCGTGCGCAGCCGCCCATGAGTTTGTAGTTTGGCAGTTCGAACGGGAAGCCGCCTGTGTGGTTGAGGCACATGCGAACCGTGAGGGTGTTCTTGGCCTTCACCAGCGTCTGGACGCCGTCTTTGCTGGATTCGCGAATCCAGAGATTCTTGAATTCAGGGAGATATTTTTCGACAGGATCGTCCAGTCCCAATTTGCCGTCTTCGATAAGCATGGCGATGCTTAGTCCGGAGAAGCCCTTTGTCTGGGAGCACATCATGAAATGATCGTCAAGTGTGATTGGGCGTTTTGTCTCCATATCGGCATATCCGCTACATGTGAGTTCCTGAACGCCGTCCTTGAAGAAGATGCAGATGTAGCCGTTCAGATCGCCTGAATCCACGAATTCCTGAAGGGCTTCCTTGGCGAAGGAAGTCCCTGAATTGTTGAGCATTTCGGAAGTGGAGCTTCTTGGCGACGACGTGCAGCAACCTGCGAACAGCAGCATTGCGCATGCTGAAAATACGAGCAGTGTTTTTTTCATTTTGTGCATGATAGAGAATTTAAACCCCCAAAAAAGACAATGTCGATTTTGGGGTAATTAGTACGCGTAGTGGATTGTGGATATCGGCGGCTATGTCAGTAGCCGAATCTATTCCGTTCTGCCAGTGAATGCGCTTCCATCGTCGGCGTTTTCCGCTGCCTGCAGGAATTCATTTGCGGCGTTTCTGGCCATTTTAAAGTAATCGAGACATTTGTCGCCTGTGAGCTGAAGGACAAGGATGCGGAGGTAACGTTTGTGCCAGTTGACGTAGGCATTGGTAGTCCATGCACCACCGTGTCCGAAAATGGCGTCCTCGCTATCCTCTGCTGGGGCATCGAAGCCAAGGGAATAGCCTCCTTCTATGCCCTTCGGAAGGCTGGAAACGGCCAGAAGCGACTTGATGGTTTCCTCTTTGATGCTGCGCACGCCGTTGTCGCCTACGCCGCGATTCATGAGCATCTTGTAGAACTTGTACTGATCGCGTGCGGTGGTCCAGAGTCCTGCTCCAGCGGCAGGGAAGACACGGTCATCGCCGAAAGGCTGTTGCAGCATCAAGAGGCCGTCGAATTCCAGCAGGCTGATAGGCTGGTCTTTGGAGACTTTATAGACTTTGATTCTATTTGCCAATTGCTTTTCAGTTGGCCAGAAGGTGGTTTCGGTCATTCCAAGTGGATCAAAAACGCGCTTCTGGAGGAACTCTTCCCAACGCATGCCGGTTATCACTTCGACGATTGCTGCTCCGACATCGATTCCGAGATTGGAGTAGCCGAATTTGGTTCCTGGTTCGCAGACAAGCGGCATGGCGGCTGCGGTTGCAGCGACGGAACGCAGCGGCATACGGCGTGCGCAGCCGCCCATGAGTTTGTAGTTTGGCAGTTCGAACGGGAAGCCGCCTGTGTGGTTGAGGCACATGCGAACCGTGAGGGTGTTCTTGGCCTTCACCAGCGTCTGGACGCCGTCCTTGAATGATTCGCGAATCCAAAGATTCTCGAATTCGGGAAGATATTTCGCGACAGGATCGTCCAATCCCAATTTGCCTTCTTCGATAAGCATTGCGACGCTTAGGCCGGAGAAGCTCTTGGTCTGAGAGCACATCATGAAAGGATCGTCAAGGGTGATTGGGCGTTTTGTTTCCATATCGGCATAGCCGCCGCATGTGAGTTCCTGGAGACCGTCCTTGAAGAAGATGCAGATGTAGCCGTTTATATCGCCTGAATCCACGGATGGCTGCATAGCGTCTCTTGCGAATGAAGTGCCTGCGTTGTCAACGAGCAGATCTGGGGTGGTGCGGCAAGAGTCCTGTGTACAGCAACTAGACAGAATTATCATGGCGCATGC
>JAKSPA010000167.1 GCA_024405235.1 Lentisphaeria bacterium | reverse complement strand
AAAAGTCATAAAAATCGTCATAATGCACAAAAATAATATCATTTTTATAACTAATGAAAAATTGTGTAAAAGTAATTTAACAAGTTCAGTTTTCCCAAAAAAAAGGCGGCGTTCTGGTGTCAGGAACCATTGCGCCGCCTTTCGAATATAAGTCAATTACTCTTCAAGGAGATATGGAATGACTCTGAAGAAGTTTATGCCGAGATTTTCGCCTGCTTTGGCTTGTGTGTTGCTAAGTGTAATCTCGACTTCAGGCGCTTTTGCGGTGAAGACGATGTGATGGAGGTTCGGTCGTGCCACGCCGTTGTTGTGAGCGTAACGGCCATTGGTGCGTGTGTCGATATGGTGCCAGGAGAGGCCTTTGTTGATTTCCGCATTGCTGTCAAGCGAGGCGCGGATTCCGAAATCATGGCCATTGACAGTCTTGGACTTTACATCATCAACGTCGAATGTGCAGAATTCCAGAAGATAAGTCCTGCCTGGAATGAGATTCTTCGCAACCTGCGTGACGGAACTGATTTCATCGCCTTTCTTGGAAAGAACGGCGAATGTGTCCCCAACACCATTGTTGCCGCCCCAGCGGTTTTGAGACGTGCTGGCGAAATCATCAAATTTGTCCAGCGAGACATTTCCTTTTGTTGTCCAGCCATTGAAAGAACCGACGAAATCGCCGTTGACGATGTGTCCGGGCAGATATTTGAACCCGTACTTGTCGGAGAGCATGGCGGTGTTGCCTTCGATGCAGTAGTGTCTGAGAAGCATATAGCTCCAGCGGTGGAGTTCGTGGTCTGCGTAGTAGCTTCCCCAATATCCGGTAAGCGCCAGATCCTTGAATTCTGGATCGTTCGCGAGAATGTTCATCTGGAGGTCGAGATAATACTTGTAGTCGACTTCCGGATGGTGCTGCAACGACAGAATTGGAATCTGATTGAAATTGCCCAAAACAATACCCATCGACTGCATGATGTCAGGGTATTTCTTCTTCAGAAGACTGACCGTATCCTTTGCGCGGTTGTTGAAGTAGGTGACGGCTTTTTCCTCTGTCGGCATTGTCGGGCAGTAGATTTCAAAGGAGAGTTTGCCACGGCCACCGCAGGAGTTGACGGTTGTGGCGATGAAATCGTCGTCGATTCCGGGCGTTTTGGGTTTCCCGACAATCCATGAGTAGATGACGTGGTTGTAAGGATTCTCGTAGGCCTTGAGACCCTCTGTGTAGTAGGATAGAATGGCGGGTTGACTGAAGAACTGCTCGTCGCATGTGACGCCGTCATAGCGTGCTTCGTTCATGCCTGACGAATTGTTCAGACGATTCGTCATGTCGGCGTTGTTGACAAGTTCCGTGCTCATTTGGTTGGCAAGCCAGTGGTAGCCCTGCGCCTTGAACCATTCGAGCTTGTCTTCAGGAATCGAGCCGCCATTTTGCGTGGTGATGGCCGGCATGCCGTATTTCATTTGGAAATTCCAGTCGTATGGCGGATTTTCAGGAACCATGCTGTCGCTTCCAGGACAGTAGTTCAGTGTTTCGATGACTGTGTTGACAAGAATGTTTCCGCCATTTTCTGCGCCCGTGACAGTCAGCGTGTGGACGCCGGGAGGAAGTTCGCGGAAGTTCTCCAGTCGCGGCGTTGCGTTGTCAATGACGGTGAGCGTGTCATCCAAGACGATCTTTAGATTTTCAGCTGCCGCGTTCTGCGCTGCAATGAAAACCCATCCTGGACGAAGTGTGCTGAAGTGGAATTCCTGTGCGTCAGCCGTTGCGGTGATTGAGGCGTTCAGCACTTCAGTAGCGAAGTTGTTGAGACGTTTCTGCACTCCTGCCTCGACTTTAGGAATTGCCACGACGCTGAATGGGTAGTCCTGCTTGAAAATGGTTTCGCCGCTTTTTTTGTCACGAATGACAGCGGTCAATTTGCCGCTTCTGGCGCCAGCGGGAAGGGCAATTGTGTTCATTTCGCTTTCCAGAGGCTGAACGGTTGCCGCGTCCGTGTCAGAGGCTGACAGCACGATTTCCTTGCCACGGAAGGCTTGCTTCAAGGCTCCAAAGAGCTTGAATGTGACGACAGGATTCTTTTCGTCTATCTGGTGGAATCTCGGCGACCACGGAACTAACTTTGTCGAATTGTAGATCGTTGCGAGGTTGGAGACATTCGTATTCAGGCGTACTTGTTCCGAAAGCGCTGTGATTTTTGCGTCCGCGATGTCGATTTCTCCTGTGAAACGGCACGCATAGACACATGCGAAATACTGGCCTGAGGATTCAACCATGGTGACTTCCTGCTCCATGTATGTCCAATCCTGCGTGGCTTTTGGAAAGACGATTCCGCAACTTTTGGTCCAGCCGGAATTTCCGATGATGAATCCCGCGCTTGACGATTGGAAGTTTTCCGTTCGCACCCATGCAGAGAACAAGTATTTTTCGCCTTTAAAGAATGAATCGCTCTATTGTCTGAGGAGGGGTTCGTTCTCGGTGGGGGGCTCGCCGATGTTCTTCAGAGAAATGAAGGGTTTGTTGTCAGGACCTCCTGATGTGTTGTATGTCAGATATCTGGTTTCACCTTCGCAGCTCCATCCCAGGGGCGGAGTGTCGGTGCGTTCTGTTTCGAATTGACCGTTGAACAGAAGGTTCTCGTTTTGGGCGACTTTCCCGAAAAGCGTAAAGGCCAATGTCAGAAGAATGGTTAGAAATCTGTTCATTTTCATTAGCTGTTCTTGTTGGTGGGTTATTCCATGCGGAAGAGGTATGTGGTTCTGGACGCCGCGTCAATCTGTATCTCCTGAGTGTGTTCGGAGATGACTTTATGTTCTGGCAAAAGTTGAATTAGCCTGCATGGCTGGGGCAGGGTGAGTAGGCGCGGACCAGCCTGGTCGACATGAAGCATGATATGGCTTCTGTTTGCAAAAAGCGCTGCATTCTCATCTTCGCAGTAGATGTGCACTCCTGCTTCCTTGAAGATTGCCAGATAGTCGCGCGGTTGCAGGAATGGCATGGTGGCAAGGTAGGAGTAGCCGCCATTCGCATTTCGCTTGCGTGCAAATGTGACATCGCCGTCTGTATGCCCAAGCGCTTCCGCTTTTTCGTCAATGATGGCAAGCTGAGGAGTGACTTTTGTTGGCGTGTGGTAGTTCCCTCTGCGTGTCGCTCCATCAAGGCCTACGAGCATCGGTATGAAATTCTTGTCAAGTTTCTTCGCGCTGAATCCAGTCAGGGCCTCTGTGGAGTTTTCATCTGCGCTTGCATGCTCTTGGAATAGTCCTGCACGGTCAAGCCAGACGATGGTCTTTCCTGCATCGCGTAGTTTTTGTGCAATGGCAGTGCGTTCTGGCGAATTCATGAGGGTGTTCATGAAAATGTAAACCTTGTAGTCCTGACGCAGATTCGGATTGTCCAAATCTTCCAGAAGGATTGTGTCGTATGGAACGCCGACATGAGAGAGAGCCTTGCGGTTGTGGTCTATGAATGAGCGTACCGTGATTTCGGGATTGTCGCTTGACTGGTAGTAGATCGAAGCCATGTCGCAGACGAGGAGCACTTCCGCCGCGGAGGAGTTGTCCACGTTCGGTTCGTTCCAGATGTCCTTGAGTTTTGCAAGATATTCGCGTGTTTCGGGAGCGGTATACCATCCTTCGCCGAAATCGAAATACCAGAATCCGGCACCGGTGCAGAGCGCCTGTGAGAAATCTCTTGTCAGAAGGTTTATGGTGTCGTTGATGTCTTTTGCAAAACAATGCGGATTGTCGTATGGAACGTCGGTTGTGCGTGTGTCCGCCTCTATGAGATTGAGTTTCCCATGGAGAGCGTATGAGGAGACGAGGCCTCTGGAGAACTGCCCCTCTCCGAAATCACGGAAAGGCTGGCCGTACAACCGAGGCTGGCAGTTGAAATCCACGCCAGAAGAGTCAAGAACTTTGTCTAGCAGAAGATGCCATCCAACGGCAGGGAAGCCCATGCCGAAAAAGTATCCGTAGTAGTTGCCGACGAGGGCACGACGATTGCAGGCTTCTTTTATGACGTGGTTGGTTGTCAGCATGAAATTCGCGACGGCATCAATGGTGCAGCGGACTGAGTCGATGGCCTGCGCGTCCTTGATTGGATCCCAATAGCAGCCTTCGTGCGTGGTCGTGCGCTGTTCGTAGTCGGCTAGACGTGCTGTGTCAATGGTGACATCGGGATTGTTCCACGCCTCTTGCAGCGCCTCGTCGGTCCCATAGCGTTCGCGAAGGAATTTGGTGAAGTGGCGTTGCATGGGGGCAGAGACATCTGGAATGACGCAGTCCATTCCCCAGTAATGCCATTCGAGATAGACGCCGTTGTCGTTGCGGTATGCGAATACGCGTTTCGCCCATGGCTTGGACTCGATGTATTCGATCATCGCCCTTAGAAATTCCGAGAGCTCTTTGAGATAGAGTTCGCTGGCAAAGGACGGCGCCAGAAAACGTCCACGCAGCTGATCTGTGTTGTTCTTGTATTTTTCATCCAGATTGAGATATTTGACGCATTCCTCTGGATGTTTTTCCGTCCACCAGGAAGGAATGCTCCGTCCTGCGATTTCAAAAATCAGTCGTGCCTCCGGATCTCGGAGGAATGTCTCTTCCGCCCATTGGTCAATTGCGTTGAAGGCGTACTGGCCTGGCCCTTTCCAGATTTGGCTGAGAAAGATGCCCATGACGTATTGATGCAATCCTGCATCTCGGAAATTCTCGAAACTCCGTGTGAACTTGGAGTTGTTGAAGT
>JAKSPA010000166.1 GCA_024405235.1 Lentisphaeria bacterium | reverse complement strand
CGGCCACAGCGAAGGCATAAAGTATTTCGGCGAAACCGACGAGGCCGTCAATCAGCGCGTCAAGGCCGCTCTGGCAGCAGGCCTGAAGGTCATCCTCTGCATCGGCGAGACCCTCGAAGAGCGCGAGAAGGGCGTCACCGAGGCCGTCATTGAGAAGCAGGTCCGCTGGGATCTGAACGGCATCCAGAAGGAAGACATTGACAACATCATCCTCGCATACGAACCCGTCTGGGCAATCGGCACCGGCAAGACCGCAACCAACGAGCAGGCTCAGGAAGTCCACGCGTTCATCCGCGCGCTCATCGCCAAGCTCTTCTGCCCCGTCTGCGCAGGCAAGATCCGCATCCTCTACAGCGGCTCCATGAAACCCGCAAACGCAGAAGGCCTCCTCGCACAGCCCGATATCGACGGTGGTCTCATCGGCGGCGCAGCTCTGAAGGCAGCCGACTTCATCGCTCTCATCAAAGCCGCTTGCTAATCATAAGCGCTTTGGTTCAAAGTCTTCGGAGAGTTCATCCCCTTCCATGGGAGAATCTCTCCGAAAGGCTTTAATAGTCAGGCGGCAAGGGCTGAATTCATCCACGCGTTTGTCGCCTTGTTTTTTGTTCAAGAAGGATTTCGGCAAATTTCGCGAATTCCTTCGTCGACTTTCGACGAACTCGCTCTACAATCAAACAAACGAGAATCGTCAATTGAGAATTTAGTGGGAACCATCCTGAAAATTGATGGTCATAGAACCAGCACAATCCATTACCGACAGAGAACTGGTCGAGCGTTTCCAGAAAAAGAATGACCAGAGCGCCTTCGAAGCGCTCGTGAACAGACATTCCGGACACGCGTACCAGATCGCCTACGCCTTTCTGAACAATAGGGAAGATGCGGAGGAAGTCGTGCAGGATGCATTCATGCGCATCTACAGGAATCTCCCGAATTTCCGTGGAGATGCCGAATTCACCACATGGATGTATCGGATTGTCACCAACCTGTGCAACAACAAATACCGCTGGAACAAAGTCCGCGGCTCAGGCAAAACCATCAGCATCGACGCCCCTGTGGATTCACACGATTCCAATGGAGACGGCGCGCTGAAATTCGATCTTCCCGACGAACGGATGATGCCAGACCGCCAGGTCGCCTTCGAAGAACTGCGCACGCGCCTTGACAAGGCGATGGACGCACTTCCAGAAAGCTACCGCCAGGCGGTGCTTCTACGCAATGTGCAGCATTTGGAATACGACCAAATCGCCGAAATGCTGAATTGCGCCGTCGGCACCGTCAAGTCTCGCATCAACCGCGGGCGGGAATTGCTCAGACAAGCTCTGGAACTATGATCTCGGATTCCTGTGAATCCGAAATAAGAAAAACGCCGATTATGGATGGAAAATCAACAGACAAAATGAACTCTGATTCAGAGAAAATGCTCGACGCGCTTCTGGAGGACTACATGACGCCTCCAAAGGATCTCGCGCAACGCATCTGCGCATCGTGTCAGGCGGAACGCAAACTCGAAGAGGAATTCATGAATATACCGCAGGCGACGACATATACGCCGCACCGTCGCAGAAGAGGTCTCTATGATATCACATTGAGAATTGCCGCCGCATTCGTTCTCGTCGGCTGCGTTCTCGCATTGGCGTACAAAACCAGCGGCACAAAACATGCCAGCGTAGCACTTTCGTCAGCGGAAATCGCAGAAGATTCCGTGTCAGCAATGGCAATGGACGAAATCGCGCCGGCAGCCATGTCAATGCCAGAATTCATCGCCATGGCGCCGAATTGCTCCGAAGCATCGCAGGGCTTCTCGCTGCAGGACAGCCTCTCAATGGCCGCAAAAAACATCGCCACAGAACAGAATCTCATGACGGTTTCAACCGACGGAACCACACCGCGCGCAAGACGGCGTAGCCAACTCTCGCCTGTCGACAACGAACTCACACACGTCTGGCTCGCAAAGGACTCCACCATCATCCGACAGTTCGTCGAAGGAACGGCAGAGGATATCGAAAAATCCTTCAAACCAGACGAAAATGGTGTGATCACTCTTGGCATTTCAGCAGACGACGCATCCATACAGTCTCTTGTCGACGAATTGTACAATTCCGGCCACTGGAAGCTCCTGTCGTCCGCCTCACCGCAACCCAACCAGGGCAACAACACTCCTCTGGACGGACACCCTGTAAACTATACGCTGAAAATAGCGTGTGAATAAACCAAAACAAAAAAACGCATGTCTGATTCTCAAATCTCTTCTGCCGCCAAACCGAATTTTCTGGCGCTGGTTCCGTTTCTGGTCTTCATGGTATTCTATTTGCTGCTTTCAATAGTGGCGAAGGATTTCTATGCGGTGCCAGTGCCTGTGGCATTCATCGTAGCCAGTGCGACAGCGTTCCTAATGAACAGAAAATCCTCTCTTGCGGAAAAGGTCGATACTTTTGCAAGAGGCATGGGCGAAGAGAACATCATGATCATGTGCCTGATATTCGTTCTGGCAGGCATTTTCGCGTCGATCGCGAAAGGCATGGGCGCTGTTGACGCGGCGGTAGTCATCTCACGCCATCTTATTCCAGGCAAGCTTATTCTTTTGGGACTATTTCTTGTCTCCTGCTTCATTTCCATTTCAATCGGAACATCCTGCGGAACAATCGCGGCGCTGACGCCGATTGCCGTCACACTAACCGAACAGCTTGGTCAGTCCCCTGCCCTTATGGTCGGTGCTGTCGTCGGTGGCGCAATGTTCGGCGACAACCTCTCGATAATCACAGATACAACAATCGCCACCACCAGAACACAGGGCGTTCAGATGCGCGACAAGTTTCTGGCAAACATCTGGATAGCCCTTCCCGCCGCCATCATCTGCATCATCGCTTATCTCCTTCTCGGCAGAGCAGGCGCCATCACTGAGCTTCCAGAACTCAAGACCATCCATTTCGTTCTTATCATCCCGTACGTTCTCGTGCTCGTCTGCGCAGTCTGCGGCATGAACGTCATGGCCGTTCTCTTCATCGGTTCGCTTCTGGCCACCGCAATCGGCTGCCAAAGCGGGACATTCAACATCTGGGAAGCCTTCAAACTCATGAGCAACGGCATCAGCGGCATGTCTGAAACGCTCATCGTCGCAATTCTCGCAGGAGGCCTGCTCGGACTCATTCGACACAACGGCGGAACCGAATATCTAATCGAAAAGATCAAAAATCGCATTTCAAGCGCTCGCGGCTGCGAATTCGGAATCGTTCTTCTGGAGGCGGTCATCAACCTCTTCACCGCCAACAACACGGTGGCCATCGTCATCGCAGGCCCCATTGCAAGAGAACTCTCCGGAAAGTTCAACTGCGTTCCCAAACGCATCGCAAGCATTCTCGACACGACAAGCTGCGTTGTCCAAGGACTAATCCCCTACGGCGCACAGATTCTTATCGCGATTGGTCTTGTGAAATCCGCAGAAACCGAAATGTCTCTGAGCAGTTTCGAACTGATCCGATTCCTATTCTATCCGCAGATGCTCTTCATCACCATGATTGTTTCGATTGCCATCTGCAGAAAAAACACCAAGGCGTAACTTTTTGACCAAGACAATGATACGCTTTCACGAAGAACTGACTAGCCTCCAGAATCCGAAAGTCAAGCAAGTCGCGCGTTGGCGCGACCGTCCTGATCGCGACGACAGCCAAGTGGTGCTTGCAGAGGGCTATCGCGCTCTAGTTCGCGCTCTGGCCGGAGGCTATAAAATCCGCGAAGTCTTTGTCTGCCCAGAATACTTTCCTGCGGAAAAGCATCACGAGGATGAACTTCTGGAACAACTTGCGGCTCAAGGCGCCAGACTTATACGCGTAGCGCCCGCAGCCTTCGAGAAAATGTGCTACCGCGATCGTCCCGAAGGCCTTCTCGGCGTCGGCCCGCAGCTTCATCGCGGACTAAAGGACCTGAAGATTCCCGCCAATCCGTTCTTTCTTGTCGCCGAACAGATCGAAAAGCCTGGCAATCTCGGAACAATGATGCGTTCGTCGGACGCCGTGAAGGTCGATGGACTTATCCTCTGCGATTCGAAGACCGACATATACAATCCCAACGTCGTCAGAGCGAGCACAGGCAATCTCTTCACGCTTCCGATTGCGGAGGCTACAACCGCCGAAACGATTCCATGGCTCAAGGCGCACGGCGTCAAAATCCTCTCGACCTCCCCGCATGTCGATACACTATATACTCAAGTGGATTTGACGGGGCCCGTGGCAGTCGTCGTCGGAGCAGAACAATACGGCCTTACGAAACCATGGCTTGAACAGGCAGACATCAAGGTCAGGCTGCCAATGCTCGGCGAAGCGGACTCGCTGAACGTCGCCACCGCCACCGCCATCATGCTTTACGAAGTCGTGCGGCAGCGCCTCAATGCTGGAATCATCAAGGATCCAGGACGCGTTCCGGATTCCGCAGATTGCTGACGAATGTCTGAAAAGCCCCTCAAGCCAGCAGCTTATGCCAGATTGCTCGCATTGGCATTTTCTGTTCTGATGCTTGGATTGCTCTGTGCGGTTGCATGGTACCAACTACGTCCCACAGAAGAGCTTGCTAAGAAATCCATCAAAGAGCAGACTCGTCTCGTATATGTCCCTGCATGCAGAGGAACACTCGCGGCAAGAGACGGAACGCCGCTGAATTATACCCTGCCAAGCTACGCCATAGTCATCCGTCCGGATCTCGTCCGCGATCCACGTGACACGCGAACAGCGACATTGGACAAGCTTGAAAGCATCCCCGGTTTT
>JAKSPA010000165.1 GCA_024405235.1 Lentisphaeria bacterium | reverse complement strand
TGAAATAAAGGCTATTGCTCCAGACGTACAAGAGCGGATGACTGCAGAATAGTCTGAAAGAAAAAGAGCCGACGCGGATGACAATTTGGGCTGCGTCGGCTTTTGTTGTGCGCTTTGTTCCGCCAAGAAGGTAGGTGCGGCCTGCGGCGCGTGCTGCCGAATTGATCGGTGCCCAACGCGGCTTAATTCCTGCCATCTTGGGGGAACATGCGTCTTGTTATTATTGTATTATACAAGCATGAAGGGCTGTGTGAAGAGCTTTTCGTGGCAGTTGAGTTCCTCTGCTGTGACGCGGAAGAATACATGCTTTGAACGCTCTTCGTCTGGAACTGTATAAACGAGTTCGCGTCCTGTCCAGAGCTCAACGACGACGCCCTGGTTGCTGATGAGCAAGATGACGGCCTCCTTGTCGGTGCGCACGTGGATGGTTCTGCCGTCGAATTCGATGCACTCGAAATTGAGGCCATGTCCCAGAGCCGCTCCGTAGAAACGCCCCTGCTGATATGCCCTGAGGCAGCTTTCGGCGGTGCGTTCTTCGGGCAGGATGATGCTTCTGCCGTTGAAGGTCTCGTTGGCGATATGGTCCTGTGTGCAGAAACCGAAGCACTGGCGGCCCGTGCCGAGCACGGCGTCCCATTGTCCTTCGCCTGAAGCGCAGTAGGTTGAATTGCTATCGAAATTGATTGCTTCGAGTCCGAGCACGCGGTCATCGAAATCCAACATTTCGCAGATGGAATGTACGGGCAGATGCGACCAGTTGGGATGGTTGATGATAATGCCGCCGCCGTCTGGAATCATGAGTCCGTCAAGCATCTCGCGGAATGCCTCACGCCATGGCATTTGTGTTCCGATGCTGATGCCGTAAGGATCCAGAATGCCGTTGCGTCCGCGTGTGTAGTAGCATCCGCTCGTGAAGAGGCTGCCAGGCGAAGTGATATGCAGATAGACGTTGAAATCCGTGAAGAAATGGTGCTCCGCATTGGGCGCTTCGAGAAGATAGTCGGGCGCTTTGGGGAAGAGCGGCGCGCCGTCGTCTGGCGGGATGATGGACGTATCTGCACCGATTTCCTTGAAGACTTCCGTGAAGTCGATTGGCTCGTGGACGGCCTTGCCGTTGCGTATGTATGCGTTCTGATGGCGCCTGAAGGTATTTTCGCGAATGCTTGCGAGTGGATAATACGGCGCGGAAGGATAGTAGTTGGAGAATGTCGCGAATTCAAGACCGTCGCGAATCGCGATGTTGAATTCTTTCGCCGTGGAACAATGAAGATGCGTGCTTCCGACCACACGGATTTGATTGCTCCAATCTATCCCCTTGTATGGATTTGGATTTCGCATTTTTTTTCTTTGCGTAGTTGGTTGAAAAAAATACCCTGCGAAAGCGAATTCGCAGGGCATTGTGGAAATTACATCGTCTTGTGGAGTGCGCTGGTGTCGAGATTTGCCAGCGGATTATCCGTATAGACGGTTTCCGGCGGAACAGGAATCTGCTCCACGAAATTCGGATCGCGGTAGAATTCAGGCGCCGCCCAGCGAATTGCATTGGAGATGACCTTCTGGACATTCGCGTCGTGATAGATCGGATAGGTCTCGTGACCAGGCGCGAAGTAGAAGATCTTGCCGTTGCCGCGCAGGAAAGTCACGCCGCTGCGGAAGACATTGCCGCCCTCGTACCACGACATGAAGATGATCTTGCCGTCATCTGGAATATCGAAGCCTTCGCCGTACATTTCGGTATGGGGCAGGGTGAAGGTCTCTGGCACGCCTTCGCTGATCGGATGTCTGCGCGCGACTTTCCACAGACGCTCCTTTTCGCCGACTTCGCGCCAGTGCAGTGAGCATGTCGTGCCCATGAGACGCTTGAAAATCTTCGAGTAGTGGCCCGAATGCAGAACGATCAGACCCATGCCTTCGTGGACGCGTCTGGCGAGCTTCTCGACCAATGCATCTTCGACACGCGCGTGTGCGCAGTGTCCCCACCAGAGAAGAACGTCGGTGTCGTTGATGAGTTCGTCGGGCAGCCCCTGCTCAGGCATGTCGAGGGAGACGGCGCGGATTTCCAGATCGTCGGCCTGAAGGGCCTCCTTTAGGTAGTTGTGGATTCCGTTGGGATAGAACTGGCGGACAGTGTCGCCAAGAGAATTCTGTTCCTGCTCGTGGACGAATTCGTTCCAGATTGTAACTTTGATCTTTGACATGGTTGTTAAGTCTCTGATGTTTTTAGAGTTTAAGCGTTGAATTCAGGAGCGCCACGGAAGCCCTCATGCTGCCAGATAGGCTTGTAGCCGTTGTCGTTGAGGAACTTGAGGCCAGTCGCGATGCGCTCGTAGTGATCTGGACGGAAGTTGAAGTAGAAGGGCCAGAAATACTGCTCATGCGTGAGCAGGTCGATGTATTCCGCCGTGTCCGGATTCTCGATCTGCGGCTTCAACGTCGGAATTACATTTTCGATGTTGGTGGCGTTGAAGATGATGTCCGTGCGGCTCAGGCAGAGACCGCTGTTGAAGTCCATAAGTGCATCGTGCGTCTCAAGATAAGCGCAGCGCTCCTTGTCCATTTCGTAGCTGATGTCGTAACGCTCTCCGCCTTTGATGAAATAGCCGCTGAGCGTTCTTGCGCCTTTCTTATACAGCAGCGGGAAGAGCGCTGGCGGGAATTCGCACCAGTGAACGATGCTTGGCGGAATCCATGACTTCTCGCCTGCGAAACGAACTGCTTCGCCGTGGATGAGTTCGTAGTCGTGCTCGAATTGCTCAGCAGTGGCGTATTGATATGGGCGATCAGGAAATTCACTGTATGCGTGCCATGTGAGGCGCATCCATTCCGAATTCTCCTCGAACTGCGACTTCCATTCGTCGGACATCTGCGAGAGGTTGAAGTCCTTTTCGGGAGTCTCGTAGAAGAGATTCAGAGTGAATTTGACGCCGAAATTGTCGTGGAGCTTCTTCAGCTGTCCGAGATAGAGATTGTCGTTGATGTTCTTCGGCTTCTCCTGCATGAGATTGCGCAGGAAGAAGATATTGTCGTCGATCGAGAAGCGGTAGCGCTTGAAGGAGTTCTTGTCCCACACGACTTTGATTTCGTGTCTGAGGGTGCCGGTTCCATTCTCCGTTTCGGCGACGATCGGCGTCTCGAATTTCGTGATCGTCAGAGGTGCAGTGCAGAGTTCGCCGTCGCGATTGGCGATGACGCCATTGACTTTCACGACTGCGCCGAGCGGCGCAATGCCCTGTACTTGAATTGTAAGAGAATTGTTGGAAACGATGCCGTTGCGGTATGTCAGAACCGCGCCGTGGAACGGAGAGCAGATTTTAAACATTTTTCTGTTAATTTTTGTTTGTTGGAGGCAAAAGACAAACTTTCCTAATATAAAGGCGTATATTAAAATTATTGCCGTGGCAGTGAAAATCTGCATTGTTTTTCCACATTTATTGCCAAATAGAACAATGTCATCAACACAGCGTCACTACAAATGGCTCAAGGCGGAATTGCCAAGACTGGAGGAAGAGGGAGTTTTGGATAGCGCATCGCGAGAACGCCTTGCCGCGCATTGCACGACCAGACTGAACGAATGCACGGGCAATGGATTCGGCGGATTCTTTTTGACGGCGATGTGCGTGATCGGCATGCTGTTCATAACTGCCGGCATCGTGATGCTGATCGCGTACAATTGGCATGAATTTGGCAAGACGATGCAGATTGCAATCGGCATGGCGCCGCTTGTCATCGCCGGAATACTTTCCGTATTCACACTTGTTCGTCTGCCAACGGAAGGCGTCAAGACGATGTGTTTCCGCGAAGCGAGCGCGCTTTTGACGGCCTGCGGCATCGCGACCAGCATAGCGGTAATTTCGCAGATATACCAGATTTCAGGAGACATTCGAGATTATATGCTTGTCGTGCTTTTGCTTTCACTACCGCATATATATCTATTCAAAAGTCGTGCGCTTTTCATTATTTTCATCTGCGAATAATAAAGAAGTTTTGAGTAAATCTTTTTGTTTATATCGATTCATGGACAGGCGATGTATTCAAATTCTATAATGTCTGCGGAATTATTTTCGCTTTTTCCGTCTTGCCGTTCATGTTCCGTGAATTCAAAAGCAACAACAAGCTATGGCGCGTTGCATGGTCATACATCAGTCTGCGGTGGCTTGGCTTCTTCATCTGCGCAGGCATTGCCAGCATGATGTACTACTGCCCGGGAATCGTGGGTATGCTTCTCGTGTTTCTTTCATGCCTCTGCATCAAATATCTCGGAGTGTTTGCGAGAGAAAAATGCACGCTTGCCAATGGTTGGCGCTGGAGCGGCTTGATCTATTTTCTGATTGTCTGTGCAATCAAGAGTTTTGACGATAGCCTTTACTATTCGCTGGCTCTACATATAAACGTGCGATGGGCAATCTGCATGATCTTTTTCATGGCACTTCTTGCATACATGGCAGTCACTGATTTCAGAAAACATCGCATGGAATCCGAACGCATCGCGCTTCTGGCAATCTGCGCGGCGATGTGCCTGTCGGAATTCACTTATCTGTTCGAACTAGGCATAATCAGCGTCATTTGCGCAAACTGTGCTCTTGCCGTCTATAGCATCGTAATGATATCCAAAGGAATACGTTCTGTGTCCTTAAGTTCCTTCAACGAAGGCTTGCTGACGGCAATCGTGTTGGTCTGCTGTCGCTTCTTCGACATGGACATAAGCATGCTGGTGCGCGGCGTCGGCAAGCGCGACGAGAAGTTCGAGCGCGGCCGACTTC
>JAKSPA010000164.1 GCA_024405235.1 Lentisphaeria bacterium | reverse complement strand
GCATTGAAAAGATTGTGTTAGTGCATATTGTTTGGGATCAATAGAGTATAAATTATTCAGCAGACACTAAGTATATAGTTCCGAAAAAAAAGCCGCCGATCTCTTAGGAAACCGGCGGCTTTTCAATCAGGCTATTTCAGCAAGATTATTTGGAGATGACGCGAGCCATTTCGCAAACCTTGTTGGAGTAACCCCACTCGTTGTCGTACCAAGCGCAGATCTTGACGAAGGTGGGATCCAGCTGGATACCAGCCTTGACGTCGAAGATGGAGGTGCGAGCGTCGTTGCGGAAGTCGGTGGAGACAACTGCCTCGTCGGTGTAGCCGAGGATGCCCTTCAGACCGCCTTCGCAGACGCACTTCTCGGAAGCAGCCTTCATTGCGGCGCAGATTTCGTCGTAGGTAGCGGGCTTCTCGAGTTCAGCGGTCAGGTCGACGAAGGAGACGTCGGAGGTGGGAACGCGGACGGACATACCAGTCAGCTTGCCGTTCAGAGCGGGCAGAACCTTACCAACAGCCTTTGCAGCACCAGTGCTGGAGGGGATCATGTTCTCCAGGATGCCACGGCCACCGCGCCAGTCCTTCTTGGAAGGACCATCAACGGTCTTCTGGGTGGCGGTTGCAGCGTGGATGGTGGTCATGAGGCCGCGCTTGATGCCGAAGGTGTCGTTCAGGACCTTGCTGATAGGAGCCAGGCAGTTGGTGGTGCAGCTGGCGTTGGAGATGATCTTCTGGCCGGCGTAGGTGGTGTGGTTGACACCGTAGACGAACATGGGGGTGGCGTCCTTGGAAGGAGCGCTCATGATGACCTTCTTGGCACCAGCCTTCAGGTGGGCGGAAGCCAGCTCTTCGGTCAGGAAGAAACCAGTGGACTCGACGACGACGTCAACATCCAGAGCGCCCCAAGTGATGAGGGAAGGATCCTTTTCGGCGAAGACCTGGATCTTGTTGCCGTCAACGATCAGATAGTTGCCATCGACCTTGATGTCGTGGTTGAAGATGCCGTGCACTGAGTCGTACTTCAGCATGTATGCCAGATAGTCGGCGTCCAGCAGGTCGTTGATACCGACAACCTGAATGTCAGAACCGAAATTCTCGACGGCGGCGCGGAAAACCATGCGGCCGATACGACCGAAACCATTGATACCGAGTTTGATCATTGTCTTTTTCTCCTTGTTTGGATTGTGATGGAGTATGGGGAAACGAAAAAACAACCCACGGGAAAATCGTCTAATATAATCCTTTTTTTTTGCACTGCGCTTTTTTGCATGACCATTTGAGATATTTTGGTGCAAGTCGGACAGAGCGAACAAAGCGAACAAGTGGATTTATACTATGAATGTTTTCGATTATGGCATCGTGCGTCTTGCGAGACGCCATACGACACTAGGCAACACATCCTTCCCCTATGGACATTTCACAGATTCGCCACGGCATTGTCTGCTTCACATTCGACGACGCACGCTATAAGGAATGGCTCCCGCTGATTCCGATGTTTGAAAAATACGACGCTCGAATGACTTTCTTCTTCGACAAGGAGATTACGTCTGAAGCTATCGATGCGATGAAGGAACTGCAGCGACATCATCACGCAATCGGTCTGCACACGCTCAGGCATACCGACGCGCCAGAGGTCTTTGCGGAGCGCGGCGGCGATGCCTATCTGGCAGAGGAAATCCTGCCGCAGCTGGATGCCTGCAGAAACGCAGCTCTCGCCATCCGCAATTTCGCATATCCGAACAACCGCAACACTCCTGAAAGCGATGCATTTCTCAGCGAAAAATGTGGCTTCATACGCTTCCGTGCAAGAATGACCACACCTTACGAGAAAGGCAATTGGATCGCGGACTACGACTGCGCTTTCTATCCTCTCGATAAAATTGCAGACACACACACGCTCGCAGGCCCTGGCATCGGTGCATACTACGGCAGCACACAGGAAAATCTAGACGGCGCATTGGAACGCGCAGCCAACGAAAACCGCATGATCGTCTTCTTCTCCCACGGAATTTCCATGACGCCTGGACTGGTCGACGTATCGACAGAGATGCTAGAACGAACTCTACAAAAGGCCTGCGCCCTTGACATGACCATCGCCAGTTTCGATGATCTACCATAAAATCCATCGCAGACGAAAGAGTGACATCCTGCCTGGAAATGGATGGGCCATGTGAGAACTGTGCGGCAGCTTAAGTATATAATTCCATTTTTGGGGTGATAGTTTGGTGATAAAAGTCGGCTTATCAATAGGTATCAATAGGGTATTTTTGAAATTCCGGCAACAAAAAAGGCAGTCACGCTTTTCGCTGTAACTGCCTGATTTGTAAGATGGTGGTGGGTCATGGATTCGGACCATGGAAAGCAAAGCTAGCAGATTTACAGTCTGCCCCCGTTGACCGCTTGGGTAACCCACCGAGAGTTTTTTTTCGCGTCTTTTTTTCAAGGCGCGGTGCATAAGATAATCGCTTTTGAGAATTTTACAAATCACTCCGATTATTTTTTTGCAATTTTTCAGTTTATGTGTCTTTTTTCAAAGCAATTAGACTTGCTTTATACACGTCACATCACCAAAACATGGTCGGTAGGCCTCCCAAAGCAATCAAGGGCTGCTGCGACAAGCCTTGGCACCGCAGCAGCCCTTGTATCTTATTCTGACGAAAAACCCCTATGAAACTTCAAAACATCGAACGCATGGTCGCGAAAGAACGGCGAAAACATCTGCCGCCTAACGTCTGTCACGCGGAATGCTCTTCCAGTCTTCCTTGATCTTCGCCATCATCTCGTCATTGGCTCCAAACGAACGCAATATCGTCTCCGCCATCACTTCATCTCCTTCGCGTTTCATATGGATGCCATCGAATGTCAATAGGGAATCGCCTTCCGCGCCCTGGTCATGAAGACGCTGTATTTCGTCGCGTAGCGCCTTGCCTGTATCAGCCACATGGCAATTATAGCGTTTGGCTATTTCATATATCGCCTGATTGTATTCCGCTATTGCAGGCTCGTTTTTTGCCTTTTCGCCTTCTCCAAAGAGCGTCACGGTCATCAATACCAAATTAATGCCGTCCTCCTGCGACTTTCTGACGATCTCCTCCAAATAGGGGCGGAACTCTTCGCAGCTTCTTGAAATATGCCAGATGTCGTTTATGCCGCAGCTCACAGTCATCCATTGCGGATGATATGCAATCACATCTTTGTCCAGACGCTGAAGCATGTCATTGGACTTGTTTCCGCTGACACCCGCGAACACTGGTTCGACTGCGAGTCCCATGGTCTTCAAGCCGCTCATTACGAAATTGCAATAGCCGTCAGTGCGATTGGTGCCAGCTTCAGTGATGCTGTCACCAAGAAAGGCAAGCTTGTCACCATCCTTCAAAAGATAGTTGCATTCATTGTTCAAGTGGCTGCATCCCAAGCAGAACATGGCGACAAACAGCGCAACGATCCATGTAAAGACATTTTTGCGATTCATACGATTCACTCCTTCCGAAAACAATCAACGTTCACTGATGCGGCACCTTGCCAAACCCATAGCCGAACAGCGGCCATGGGAACTTCGATTTAATGACATGCGAACATCGGCAGATCAAGCACAATACGAGATGCCATGAATCCACCAAAGGCGTAATGTAGTCGTTCCGACATGATTTGCATACAATCATCACGAGACAATCATCGCGTGGTTAATCATCTGCCGATTCTGACGGCTATTGCAACCGAATAGCCAATGTCTGGCATCACTTTTTCTTCGCCTTGACAATGGCGGCCAGAACTATCGCGACCAAGACGACAAGCCAGATAAACAGGCAGATGCCAAGCGGCTGAATCGGACAGATGCCGCAAATTCCGCATTTGTCCTTTGACACCTTGCAGCCGGATGCCATTATCTCTACTTCGCCGTCGGAAGCGCCTGCATCGATTGCAGGCTGCTCTTCGGCAGAGGCGCCGCCGTTGCCATTGGTTATCGTCTTGATGAAGAATTCGTTGCCAGTATTGTAGCAGGTTCCGTTCAATGCCTCCACATCCACGCCATTGATCTTCACGTTTCTACGGAACGTATCCTCCTCCTGCGCATAAAGTCTGGAAATACGCAGGAAATAGGAGTATTTCGCATGTTCGAAGACATCGTCGTCGGCAGCGGCGATTCCATAAATCTTCAGTTCCTCATCCACGTAATCGTAGTCATCTGCGGTCTTTCCCGCTTCCGGAGCCGTCAGATATTTATACCAATTAACATCTTCCAAAGTGAATTCATCGGTTCTGTCAACGAGCGCGCCTTCATCGACAGCCGCATGGATTCTGATGGCGGTTTCGTTTATCTTCGCGCCTTCCTTTTCATCGAAGATGATATTGAAATCCGTATATTCCCTAGCTAGAAGAGTGATTGACGCCAGGGACAAGGCAAAAACCAACGCAAGCGCAGAAGCGAAATGTTTTTTCATTTTCAGGAACACTGTAATTGAGAAGATACTGAAACAATTGGAGACCAAATTTTCAAGAACAACGCCGTGTGGGAATTTGAATGTCACGGCAACGTCTTTAAGATAGTCCTTCTATTTAAGAACGTAGAATCAATTCTCAATGCTCAATGCTCAATTAAAGCAGAATGATGAACGCGGAAAATAATTATGAATTGAGAATTGCATTGAGAATTGCCGAAAATGCACCCATGAAAAAGCTAGAATCGTCTAGAAGGGCCCTAGAATGCCCCAGAATGAAATCCATCCCTTTTTATGGATATATATATCTTCACTAGTAGTCTATAACATCTAAAAGTTGCATAAAACAGCAGGCATATTAAATTA
>JAKSPA010000163.1 GCA_024405235.1 Lentisphaeria bacterium | reverse complement strand
GAAGAAACAGATAATAACATAATCTAAATCGTGCACGGGAAATTTGAGCAAATGTGCTCGAATTTTATGGATTTTTAGGGAACTATATACTTAAAGTTGCCCCACCCCTCCTACCCCTCCCACCTCTCCCACGTGGCCCACATGGCCCGCATGGCTCATCCCTCCCATATGGCCCACCGCTCCCACATGGCCCATCCCTCCCATATGGCCCATCCCTCTCACATGACCCACATGGCTCACCGCTCCCACATGGCCCAGAACATTCCCGCTTTGTCGGAACAGTCTGCAAAAGTCATAATGGCTTATAACTTTTGATCATTATTGATGTATTTCGCCCCTCCCGACTTGCAATCCCTTGAAAGCGGATTACCTTCAAGGGCGGCTGGGCGGGGGGAGTGGGGAGGGACCGCAGCTGGAGGCTGGGCCGCAAATAGACATATGACAATTAAATGTGAATCCTATGCCCAAGCCGCAGGCGTGTCTGGAGGCGGTGTTTTCACGAGGCCTCCTCGCGCATAGAAGAAGTCCGCATGGTCGTTCCTTGGCGACAACTTATGTATATAATTCCCATGGATTTTGCATTGGAAACTAAAGTATATAATTCCCTTTTTTTATCGTGTCAGACTGTATTGGAAGGCATATATTTTGAAGAATAACACTTTGTTGACATAGCGTTTTTCGCCAATATCAAAATTTGCCATGATCTACTTTTTTTCCGATGACCATTTCGACGCCCATCCTGCCAAAGTGCTTCTTGAGTGTCTGCCGCAGAAATTGCAGGAACGCATAAGATTTTTCGAAGACGACTGGGCAGTTTTGGAAAACGGCAGCTGGCGCGACGACTGCGAATTGCTGATTCTCAATGTCATTGCTGGAACCTGCGGTCAGCCAAAGGCCGGCGCTGGTGCGGAAAAGGCGGTGCGGAGCTATCTTGAATCGGGGCGTCCGATGTTTCTGCTGCATGGTTCTTCGGCAGCGTTCTGGCATTGGGACTGGTGGCGTCCGCTGGCTGGAATGCGATGGGTCCGCGATGGCGATCCGGACGGCGTGGTGCCGTCAACGCATCCGCATACGGTTTGCAGCGTGAAGGTAAACAAGAGCCGTCATCCTCTTGCTTCGAAACTCGTGGATTTCGATTTGCCCTACGATGAAGTCTATATCAATCTTGAGCAGACGGCGCCTGTGGACATTCTAATGTCGACGACGATTGCCGAGGGGACGTTCCCGCAGTGCTGCGAAGCAATTTCTCCGTGGGGAGGGCGCATAGTCAGTCTGATTCCAGGCCACAAGCCCGAATGCGTGCGTGTGCCTGGCGTGGCGCAAAATGCGACGGCGATAATTAACTATCTACTTGGCAAATAGTGAAATAATGAAAATACAATTCATAGGGACAGGCGCGGCGGATTGGAATTGGCGTGAGTATCCTGCAGGAACCCGTGGTTCCACAATCACGCTGATCGACGATGCATTGCTGATAGATGCCGGACCGTCATTGATGCGCAATCTGGAAATGTGCAATGCGGATCCGCAAAAAATCGCTTCTGTGCTCATCACGCATTCTCACAGCGACCATTTCAATCCAGAGCAACTCATGCAACTGCAGGAGGCTGCAGGACATCCGATTGAAATCCACGCGGCATGGGAGGCCTTGGAAAGGCTGCCGAATTGGCAGGGCACCAAGACCGCTTTGACTTTCGGAGACGAATTCAGAAGCGCCGGTTTCGACGTGACGGCGACTCCTGCGAATCATCTCAACAACAACCGATGGGAGCCTGCGTTCCATTTCGTGATAAAGAAGGACGGGACGCGCGTTCTCTATCATCTCGACGGCGGATGGATGCTTTCCTTCGAGAGGGATATTCTTAGTGGCCAGGCCGCATTCGGCGAAAATGAATTTGATGCCTTGATTTTGGATGCCGCTTCTGGCGCTTCCTACGGCGATTGGCGCTTTGCCGATCACAATGACTTGAAGATGATCGACGACATGAGAAGTGCCATGGGCGCGCTTAAATTCATCGATGGAAAGACGCTCCATGTATTCGATCACATCGCGTGGTCTCTGTGGCCAGAGAACGCCGATGCCAGAAACGATGTCGTCACCAGACATCGCGGAATTCTTGCCGAAGATGGTGAAATCCTTTCGCTGTGATGTGTCACAGGGCATCGGAATCTGGGGATGAGACAACGGCGGAGGAGGTTGTTCCAGTATCCGTAAAGTGTGCAAAATGTCTCCTTGCGATTCCTACGAGTTCCTTAAAGGGCATTACATTAAGCAAAAGTTTTTTTTTCAAGTTGAATCAAATTGAATACTAGGAGAAAAAATGTCCAAGAAAGCTGACATCGGTCTGATCGGTCTTGCCGTCATGGGCGAGAATCTGGTTCTCAACATGGAGCGCAATGGCTTCACAGTGGCGGTCTTCAACCGCACGGTCGAGAAGGTCGACAATTTCGTGAACGGCCGTGGCGCAGGCAAGAATTTCATCGCCTGCCATTCTCTGGCCGAACTCGCCGCCAATCTGGAGCGTCCCCGCCGCATCATGATGATGATCAAGGCCGGTTCCGCAGTTGATTCCATGATCGATCAGCTGGTTCCCGTTCTCGAAGAGGGCGACATCATCATCGACGGCGGCAACAGCTTCTACCAGGACACCATCCGTCGCACCAAGGACTTGGCCGCGAAGGGCATCCGCTACATCGGAACAGGTGTCTCCGGTGGTGAGGAAGGCGCTCTGAAGGGACCATCCATCATGCCTGGTGGAAATCCCGAAGCATGGCCGTATGTCAAGCCTGTCTTCCAGGCGATCGCTGCGAAGGTCGTCGGCAACTTCCCCTGCTGCCAGTGGGTTGGCGACAATGGCGCAGGCCACTATGTCAAGATGGTCCACAACGGCATCGAGTACGGCGACATGCAGATGATCTGCGAGGCCTACTGGCTGCTGAAGAACATCCTCGGCCTGAATGCCGACGAACTCCATGAGGTCTTCGCCGACTGGAACAAGGGCGAGCTGAACAGCTATCTCATCGAAATCACCAGCGAGATCTTCACCAAGAAGGATCCCGAAACCGGCAAGCCTGTCGCTGATATCATTCTGGACGTTGCAGGCCAGAAGGGTACTGGCAAATGGACCAGCCAGGGCGCTCTCGATCTGGGCGCACCCGCTCCGACCGTCGCCGAAGCCGTCTTCTCCCGCTGCCTTTCCGCAGTCAAGGAGGAGCGCGTCGCCGCATCGAAGGTGATCAAGTGCCCTGCCACCGCAAAGTTCACTGGTGATAAAAAGGAATTCATCGAAGCAGTCCGCCAGGCGCTCTACGCCTCCAAGATCTGCTCCTACGCCCAGGGCTTCCAGATGCTCCAGCTGGCCGCAAAGGAATACAATTGGGATCTCCACTACGGCGAAATCGCACTGCTCTGGAGAGGCGGCTGCATCATCCGCGCCACATTCCTTGAAAAGATCAAGGAGGCATTCGACAAGGATGCAAATCTGGCGAACCTGCTCGTTGACGACTTCTTCAACGGCGCCGTCGCGAAGTGCGCAGACAACTGGCGCAAGGTCGTCTCTCAGGCTGTTCTGAGCGGCGTTCCAGTTCCTGCATTCTCCAGCGCTCTGGCATACTACGACGGCTATCGTTCCGCATGCCTGCCCGCGAACCTGTTGCAGGCCCAGCGCGACTACTTCGGCGCACACACCTACGAGCGCGTTGACAAGCCGCGTGGTCAGTTCTTCCACACCGAGTGGACTGAAGACTGCGACCACACCGTCGCAGGTACCTATAACTCATAAGCCATTGGCGGCTTAGCATAAATAGATGGGGAGACCGGATCCTTTGCGTGGTCCGGTTTCCCCAGTTTACTGAAAGGGAGTCTGTTATGGCATTATATACCAGTCTTGGCGGTGAAAATCTCGCAATCAACGACGAACAGCTGCGTGAACTGATTCACAAGACAATCGCGGCTACGGGCAAGGCGCCTAAGAAGATGCTTCTGTTGCCGCCTGACCACACGCGTCTGAATTCATACGCAGGTCGCATTACCGAGATGATTTGGGAGGATTACAGCGCGACATGCGCCATGGACATCATGCCTGCGCTTGGAACTCATAAGGCCATGACGGACGCGCAGCTGGAGATGATGTTCGGAAAGGCCATCCCCAAGAGCGCATTCAAAGTTCACGACTGGCGCAACGACGTCCGCACGCTTGGAAAGGTTTCGTCCGAGAAGCTTCAGGAACTCTCCACTGGCAAATTGGACTACGATGTGAATGTCCAGGCGAACAACGCGCTTTTCGACAAGAGCTATGATTTGATTCTGTCCATCGGGCAGATTGTCCCCCACGAAGTCGTGGGCATGGCGAACTATACCAAGAACATCATGGTCGGTGTCGGCGGTCCCGACATGATCAACAAATCGCATTTCCTTGGCGCGGTCAGCGGCATGGAGTCCATCATGGGCCGTGCGGACAGTCCTGTGCGCCGCCTCTTCAACTATGGCGTGGATACCTACATGGCCGACGTGCCGATCGTCTATCTGCACACAGTCATGGCGCGCGACGAGGCGACTGGCAAGATGGCCATGCGCGGATTCTATTCCGGCACGGGCGCTGATGCATATCTTGAAGCATGCAAGCTCTGCGTCACCACGAATCTCGTTCTGCTGGACAAGCCTCTGAAGACAGTCGTCGTCTATCTGGATCCGGAAGAATTCAAATCCACATGGCTTGGCAACAAGGCGATCTATCGCACGAGAATGGCCATCGACGATGACGGCGATGTGATTATTCTCGCGCCTGGCCTTCGCGAATTCGGCGAAGACAAGCAGAGGG
>JAKSPA010000162.1 GCA_024405235.1 Lentisphaeria bacterium | reverse complement strand
GAGCGTGACCTGCAGGAGCGGATCCAGCAGTTCATCGCCGACGGAAAGCCGCTGCCGCATCTGATCGGCACTCCCGCACCTCGCGCCGAAATCTGCCAGCAAGAGGCTTCCGCCATCGTGAGCCATGTCGCACAGATTCCAGAATTGCGCATGTGGATGCTTGAAAAACAGCGCGAGTGCCGCGAGCTTGGAATCATCATCATGGAAGGACGCGACATCGGTACCGTCATCTTCCCTGACGCGAAATTCAAATTCTTCGTGACTGCATCGCCGATGGAGCGCGCACGCCGCAGGCTCGCGCAGGCAGGAGAGGTCGCCGCCGGCGCAACGCTTGAATCCGTTGCAGCGGATATCGCACGCCGCGACGAAATCGATTCGACGCGGCCCGTGGCGCCGCTGAAACCTGCCGAAGACGCGAAATTCGTCATGACAGACGGCTTCACTGCCGAAGAGATCGCCGACCAACTGGCGGAGGCAATACGGAGCAAATAGCGCATGAGCTGGCTCGGAATCCATCTGATCGCATGGTGCCTGACAGCACTTGGCGCGGCAATCCTCACGCGATTCTTCCGCGCGATGGCTCCGAAATGGGAGCTTTGGGACAAGCCGCAGTCCGAACACCACAAGAACCACACGAAACCGACGGCGGTCGTCGGCGGTCTTGCCATGTGGACGACGTGGATCGCCGCGATTCTTCTTGGCTTTGTCGCAGCATTTGCTTTGCGCGGGGCAATGCCGGAGGACATGCGCGAAGGGCTGAACGGCTTGAGGACCGCATGGCGGCCGCTGGCAGTGGTGGCCGTTTCGGCGACGATGCTTGCGATAATGGGCCTTCGTGACGACAAGAGACCGCTCAAGGCAGGCACGAAGTTCCTCGTGCAGTTCATTGCGGCTGGACTCACGGCGGCCTTGGGGCCGCGCGTCATGGCGGGATTCGTGCCGATTTGGCTCTCGTGGCTTTTGACTACCCTCTGGATCGCCACTGTCATCAATGCGATGAATTTCTTCGACAACATGGACGGACTCACTGGCGGTGTCTCTTTCATCGCGTTCGTCTTCCTCTTCGTGATAGCGACAATACGCGGACAGTATTTTGTCGCGCTTCTGACGGCGCTTTCGGGCGGCGTCGCGCTTGGATTCCTCTTCTTCAACTTCCCGAAGGCGTCTGTCTTCATGGGCGATTGCGGCAGCCATTTCATGGGATATCTTCTGGCCGTGAATTGCGTCCTGACGACTTTCTACCACCATGAAAACACGCCGAACATTCTCGCCGTCGCAATTCCCGTGATGGTTCTGGCCGTGCCGCTTCTCGATGCGATCACAGTGGTCATGATCCGTCTCCGTCTCCACAAGCCGATCTACGTCGGCGACAATCGGCACCTGTCCCACCGCTTCGTGAAAATCGGCCTCTCCCGTCCGAAGGCGGTCGTGGCAATTTGGCTGCTCTCCTTCCTGGCAGGCGCGGGAGCGCTTTCACTGATTTGGCTGCCGCCTCTGGGCGCATTGCTCATTCTTGTCCAGATGCTTGCGGTGTTCGCACTGATTCTTCTAATACAACTGGGCTCCCATTCTCTCGAATAGGCGCCCGAACCGAAAACGAAACGATTATGTCAGCACATTTCCCCTATTATCTCAACGAATCCATCATCAGAGAACTCTGCCAGAGAGCAATCACAGAAGACGTCGGCTCGGGAGACGTCACTACTCTGGCGGTCGTCCCTGCTCAGCAGACCACCGTCGCGCATTTCATTCCGAGAAAACCATGCGTCCTGGCTGGACTGCCTATTCTTGAAATCCTTTTCCGCGAACTGAGTTCAGACGTCGAATTCGTTCAGCACTACCAGGACGGCGATTCCGCACAGCCTGGAGATCGTGTCGCAACGGTTTCAGGAAACGCGCGCGCGATTCTGACAGGCGAACGCACGGCTTTGAACATCCTTCAGCGCCTTTCAGGCATTGCCACGATGACGAGAAAATACGTCGAGGCGCTCGGACATGACACCAACACGAAGATTCTTGAAACGCGAAAGACCACGCCAGGCCTCCGTCTTGTCGAAAAGTATGCCGTGCTCATGGGCGGCGCGACAAACCATCGCATCGGTCTTTACGACCGCATCATGATCAAGGACAACCATCGCCAGCTGGCGCAGCGCGCGGGCGGTTCTCATTCCATCGAGTTCGCCGTGAAGGCCTGCCGCGAGAAGTATCCGAATCTGGAAATAGAGGTCGAGGCCGATTCCATGGCGGATGTGCTGGCGGCCGCCGAGGCTGGAGTGGAATACATTCTTCTCGACAACATGACCAACGAACAGATGGTGGAGGCGATCAAGCTGATCGCTGGGCGCGCAAAGACGGAGGCTTCGGGCAATATCACCCTTGAACGTCTGCCGTCACTTGCACATCTCGGTTTGGATTTCATCTCCTCTGGCGCTTTGACGCATTCGGCGCCTGCCATCGACATCGGTTTGGATATTCTCTAAGGAGGAAATCTCTCCCGCTTCCGTATAAAGTGTCGGCAGGCGGGTTATATTAACTATTTTCTTCGTGGACAGCGACAGGCGGCTACTCCGATGCAAGTCGGGGAGGAAAGTCCAGACACCACATGGCGGGAAGCCCAGTTGAAAGACTGGGTATCGCAGGGTGAACCTGCGGTCAGGATAGCGCAACAGAGAACAGACCGCCGACGCTTCGGCGTCGGCAAGGGTGAAAAAGGCGGGTCAAGAGCCCACCGCGGCGGCCCGTAAGGACCGCCGGCTCGGCAAGCCCCTTCCGGTGCAAGACCAAATAGGGAACGAGACGCGGCCAGCGTCGCGCGCAAGCACAGTTCCGGGTATCGGTCGCGTTAGATGAATGGTCGCCGACCGCCTTCGGGCGGCGCACAGAATCTGGCTTACAGTCCTGTCCACTTTTTTCCTTTTCGCAAATTTGACAGCGTTGATTCCCGTAGGCAAATTTCCATCGCAATCATGACCATGGACAAGAAATCCAGCGAGCGTCTTGCCGCAGGCGGACGTGAGGTAGGTTATTTGGAAGGCACGGCTATTGTGCTTGGCGTATGCTATGGACAGTGCATGATTCTGGCAGGGGATGATGCGCTGATGAATGTGACAATCGAGAAGGTCAATGACATCGAGGCGGAAAAACGGCGTTTCGCCGAAGCCGTGGAGAATGTCCGAAATCAGTTGAAGAACGCCACCAAAGAGGTCCAGGACGTTCTTGCTGAAACGGACGAAGGCATCTTCGATATGTATGAGTCGCTTCTCGACGATCCGTCCCTCCACGAAAAGGTGAATTCGTTTTTGGACGAGAGCATGTCGCTGCCTTCCGCTCTTTGCATGGCGGCGCGCTCGTTCCAGAGCTCCTTCCAGCATATCCAAGATACATATATACGCGAACGCATTCTGGATGTAAAGGACGTTCTCATCCGCCTTATGGATGACGTGCGCAATGCGGAACCCGCCGACGATCAGGAGGCAATAGATTCCACGATGCCAGTGGTGCTTGTTGCACGCGAACTCTTCCCGTCGCAGTTCCTGTCAGCCCCTTTGAGACGCGTGTGCGGCATCATCTGCGAGACGGGCGGCGCGACAAGCCATGCCGCGATTCTGGCGCGCGCGCTTAGGATTCCGATGATGGTGAATCTTCACGATATACAGAATATCGTTTCGGCGCATGACAAAGTGCTCGTGGATTGCCGCGCAGGACTCTGCTTCCCGCGTCCCAGCGCCAGACTCATCAAGCAATATCAGCTGGCGCTCAACATCAGCCGCAGAAGCCGTCAGGCTCCTCTAGGCGTTCTGCAGGCACAGGTTGACGATCATCCCGCGACAATGGACGGCACCGCCCTTCAGTTGCGAGGCAATATCACGCTCTTCAGCGAACTGCCTGCGATGCACAGCGTCGGCATTCGCGAAATCGGTCTCTATCGCACGGAGTTCATGTTCCTTATCCGAAACAGCATTCCAGATGAAGATACGCAGTATAGAGTGTTGAAGCGGCTGGTCGACGGCGCGGACGGCGCGCCAATTGTCATAAGGGCTCTGGATATCGGCGGTGACAAGTCGTTGCCGTATATCCAATGGGGGTCCGAACTGAATCCGTCGCTTGGCTGGCGCGGATTGAGATTCCTGCTGACCAATCCCGAAATCGCGCATACGCATCTTCGCGCGATTCTCAGAAACTGCGTGAATTCGAATGTGAGGCTGATGTTTCCGATGATATCGGACATGAGCGACATCATCAGCATAAAGGCTTTGGTGAAGGAGGCGAAGGATTCTCTCGCCGCCGAAGGCGTTCCTTACGGCAGTCCGAAGATAGGAATGATGGTCGAATTGCCTAGCGCGGTTCTTGCCTTGGAAAGTCTGCTGCCTGAAGTCGATTTCGTCAGCATCGGCACGAATGATCTCGTGCAGTACTTCTTCGCGGTCGATCGCGGCAATAGCCGTGTCACAAAATGGTTCCAGCAGTGCCATCCGCTCGTTTTCAAAATCCTGCATTTCATCTGCACGACTGTGGCGAAGTTCCCTGGCAAGGATTTGGAAATCTGCGGCGAACTCGCAGGAAATATTTCCGCGCTTCCTGCATTGATCGGAGCTGGATTGCGCACGTTCTCCATGAATCCTGCCTCAATTCCAAATGTCCGCGACTATATTCGAAAACTGCGGCTGGACGATTGCGAAGAGCTTTATCAGCGCGTCTCAGAGGCAAATACCGCCGAACAGGCTCAGCAGATTCTCGACGATTTCGCCGAATCCATGCGATAAGCGAAATTCAATTCTCAATTCTCAATTCTCAATTCTCAATTAATTAGTTGAGGGATGGGAAGCCCAAAGGGACCAAAGAGACCAAAGGGACATAA
>JAKSPA010000161.1 GCA_024405235.1 Lentisphaeria bacterium | reverse complement strand
TGCGGAGCAGGCGAGTTAAGGGTAACCGCAGGGTGAGCGCCGCGAACCCTGCGGACCTTGAAATCATGGTACTCAAGTTACAAGAAAACACAAGAAAAGGAGAAAACACAAATGAAAGAACTCGCAATCGCAGGCATCGGACTACTGCTCGTCGCAATCATTGGCTTCTGGTACATCTCCACGAAAAACGCAATCATCGCAATGGACGAAGCATGCGTCTCAAAGGAGAAGGAAATCGACAATCAGCTGCAGCGACGCTACGACATGATTCCCAACTATGCCGAAATCGTCAAGAAGTACGCTAAGATCGAAGAAGGCGTCTTCACCGCTTTCGCAGATGCAAGAAAAGCCATGGCGAACGCAACGACCATTGCCGAAAAATCCGCATGCAGCCAGCAGATGGAAAGCGCAGTCGCACGACTGATGGCAGTGGCAGAGAGCTATCCCGCCCTCAAGTCAAACGAAAATTTCCTGAAGTTCCAGGACGAATTCGCCGGCACGGAAAACCGCCTTGCGGTCGCAAGAAAGAATTATAACGACGCAGTGGAGAGATACAACAGAAGAATCAGACAATTCCCTGGCAGTCTCATGCACATGAATCCGCGTGATTATTTCGAGAATCCAATTCCCAAGGCCGAGCTCAACAAGGCTCCGGATATGAAGAGCATTCTGAACGACTAGAGAGACAAACAACCGGCGCTTTCTGGCACGACGTCAGAAGCGCCTTAACACAAAATCATTATGAGCACAAAAAAAGGCTTTGGCATAGGATGCCTGACGATCGCTGTAATCGCCTTTGTCCTAAGCATATTCTTCATGGAATACGCGGCATCCGTTCTTGCGCTGACCATATTCATTTTTCCAGTGGCGGCGCTCGTACACTATTTCATGAGAGATGGAGATTTCTTTGAAAAACACGGCGGAAACTTCTGGGCGGGAATCATTGTCGTCACTATGCTTCTGGCCATACCGCTATCGCGATCGCTCGACGTCCCGTCCACAGACGATCCGGAAAACTCCGAACTTGTAGATAGCCAGAGCAAAACTGACGCGGCGGCCGTCTATGATGGAAACGGCATTCCGAAACTGCTTGGACCGATATGCGACTACGCAGGCATCTTTTCCGAAAAGGAAGCGGCCGAACTGGAGAAACGTCTCCTCGCCTTCGAAAACGCCGAAATTCCTGCGCAATTCGTGGTCCTGACTCTCAAGAAACTCCCTTCGGGAAAGACCGAATCCGCATACGCACAGGAAATCGGCGATGCGTGGCGGCTCGGAAAGGAAGGCGTCGACAATGGCCTGCTGCTGTTGTTCGCGCTTGAAGACCGCGCGGTCTTCCTTGCCACAGGCTATGGTCTGGAAGGCGATCTTCCGGACGGCAAGTGCGGCAGCCTCTGCCGTCTGGCGATTCCGTCATTCAAGAACGGGAAATATGCAAATGGCATTGCACAAATAGTCGATGGAGTCGATCAGGTCCTAAATCACAATAGATACTTTGCAAACGCAGTCACTATGCTTGAAGAGGAGCTAAAGGACTTTCCAGGCGCAGAACGCTTTCACGACAACTCTGAACACTTCACTCCTGAACATCGCGCAAGGCTGACAGAGCTTCTGGAACAGGCCAGCGAAAATTCAAATTACAATCTGCATTTCCTCCATCTGCCGCAAATGCATGGCCTCACGACAGATGAAATAGCCGACAAGGCATGGGAACGCCTCAAGGCATCCGATCCGCAGGCGGCTCTGCTCTTCTATTCGCTTGATGGCAAAGTCCGTGCTTCGGCAATAAGGACACCGGAAGACGTGATGCTTCCAAATTCCTTCCAATATTCTCTGAAATACTCCCGCGACCACGAGAAGGAAAAACAGCAATACGAGAGCAGCGCACGCGTCATTCTTGAATTCGAGGAAGCCTTCACAGGAAAACATCCGAAAGGATGGTGGTCATTCAATCTCCTTTACGGCATATTGGTGATCATCTTCTGGATTGTGGGAATAGGCGGCATCGCATTCATTCTCTACATCGCGGGATTCATCATCTGGAGCATCATCGACGAAAGACGGCATCCAGAAAAAGCCGCTGCACGTCGTGCAAGTTCTTCTTCAAGCCACAGCAGCTACAGCAGCTACAGCAGCCATTCACACTACTCCGGCGGCGGTTCCAGTGGCGGCAGCCACTTCGGTGGCGGCGGCGGTCGATTTGGCGGTGGTGGCGGCGGTGCAAGATGGTAACGCCAGATTACATTAGCGGAATTGACGCGACAAAATACGTTTTCGAGCAAAAAAGCACTGAAATCAGATCTGTGCTTAATTTCAACATAGTCCCAATCCATAACTTCACACGAAATGGCAATGATTCTCTTTGACGAAGAGCGGAAGGTATTCCGCCTTGACGCAGGCAACTCCAGCTACGCCTTCTACATCACTCCAAGCGGCCGTCTCCGCCATCTCTATTGGGGTCCGTCCATGGACACCACGGATCTGCTTGATCTCGGCGGCGGCACGCTTAATGTGGAGCCACCATTCGATCCAGAGGAAAACCAGAATGGCCGTGGAAGCCAGCTGTGGGAATTCGGCCCCAACGATCTAGGCACCAAGGCACCCGCCAGCGCCATTGTCAGAAACGCCGACGGCAACACCGCCACCGATCCGCGCTACGTCTCCCATCGCATCATCGCAGGCAAGCCGCGTCTGCCTGGCCTTCCATCCACGTTCCTGAATTCCGACGATGAGGCGGAGACACTTGAAATCACGCTCGTCGATCAGCCCACCAAAGTCGAATTCCTTCTGCGCTATACGGCCTTCAGAGATCTGCCGGTGATCGCGCGTTCGGCCGTCGTCACCAACAAAGGCGATGCGCCAGTTGACCTGCAGAAAATCATGTCCCTCACGACCTCCTTCCGCCACGAAGATCTCGATGTGATATACTTCGACGGCTTCTGGGCAAAGGAGCGCCAATACCATCGCGAACGCCTTCAGGGCGGCATGCGCGTCCTCGGCGCCGACAGCGGATACTCCAGCCACACGATGAACTCATGCGTGGTCCTCTGCGATCCAAAGACCACAGAGGAATTCGGCAGAGCCTACGGCGTGCTGTTCGTTTACAGCGGCAAATTCGCAGTGGAAGTGGAACAGGCGCCGCTCTACCGCACGACACTGAATCTCGGAATCCATCCAGTCGGATTCTCGTGGTATCTTGAACCAGGCGAGTCCTTCCAGAGCCCAGAGGCGCTTCAAGCCGTCTCCGACAATGGTCTTGGCGCCCTTTCACGCAGCTGGCACGATCTGATCAGACAACACATCATCAACCCGAAGTGGCGCACAGCGAAACGTCCGATCCTCTGCAACAACTGGGAAGCCATGCACTTCCAGTTCTCCAAGGAGAAGCTGATGGAACTCGGAAAGACCGCAAAGGCTAACGGCATCGAAATGCTCGTGCTCGACGATGGATGGTTCGGAAAACGCGACAACGAACGATGCGCCCTCGGCGACTGGTACGCGAATACGGAGAAGATCGGCGGCACAATGGGCGAACTCGCCGAAGCAGTACGCAGCCTCGGCCTAAAGTTCGGCCTCTGGTTCGAGCCCGAAATGGTCTCTGGAGACAGCGATCTGTATCGCGCACATCCAGACTGGGCGATTCAGGTCCCCAACCGCCGTTCAACATATCAGCGCTTCCAATTCATGCTTGACTTCTCGCGTAAGGAAGTCGTCGACCATGTCTATGAAACAATCAGCGCCGTAATCGAAGAGGCAAAACTCGACTACATGAAATGGGACGCCAACCGAGAGATGACAGAAGTCGGTTCACTCGCCTTCCCGCCTGAACGCCAAGGCGAAATCGCACATAGATTCATTTTGGGCGTCTACGATCTCTACGAACGCATCACAAAACGCTTCCCGAACATGCTCATCGAAGGCTGCTCGGCAGGCGGCGGACGCTTTGACGCAGGCATCCTCTACTACTCGCCCCAAATCTGGACATCCGACAATTCAGACGCATTCGACAGACTCGCAATCCAATACGGAACATCCTTCGCATATCCATGCTCAACCATGGGCGCGCATGTGGCACGAAACTGGTTCCCGCAGCGGTACTCTCCTGTCGAAACTCGCGCCGCCGTCGCATTCTCTGGGACTTTCGGATACGAACTGGATCTGAACCAGATGCCGCCGGAAGAACTCGCACAGGTAAAAGGACAGTGTGAATTCTACCACAAACACCACCATATCGTGGAACAGGGCGACTACTACCGTCTCGCAAATCCCTTCGAAGAAAAGACCGTCGCATGGATGCATGTCACAAAAGACAAGTCGGAATTCCTGCTGACAGTCGTCTTCACGCGTTGGGATCATGCATACGAAGGACAGACTCTGCGTCTGCCTGGACTGGATCTCAACGCCACCTATACAGACGGCGAACATACATGGACAGGCAAACGCCTCGCGCACGCAGGTATCGAGATCTCTCATTCCTCCTTCCGCAGCGATATGTTCTCCATCGTAATCCACGGCAAACGCGTGTAGAAGCGATCAAATGCCAAAAGAAGCCATCGCCTCTTTTGGCATTTGGCCTTTCTAGGCAGCCATAGTCCCTTTGGCCCCTTGGCTCCCTTTGGCCCCTTGACTCCCTTTGGCCCCTTTGGCCCCTTTGGTCCCTTTTTGGTTAATTACCGCAAAATCGCGTCCGCAGAAGCCCAAAAACGCATCTCAAAAAAGCAAAAATGCCCCAAACGCTCATTTTAAAGCCCTCTGGCGCATTTCATGCCCTTTTGCGTATATATATCCCTTGACGGCACAAAGGCCCTAAATTGGGCCACTTTTTGGCCCCTTTTGCTTTTTCGGACCAATCGGACGCGCTAATAAGCCGCGGAGCGGCGAAGCCCCCGGAGGGGGCGTGATATGGTAGCCCAG
>JAKSPA010000160.1 GCA_024405235.1 Lentisphaeria bacterium | reverse complement strand
GTCTGGAAGCCTTTGTCGGATCGTCGTTTCGCGCCAGCGCGTTCTGGCTGTTGAACGCGGCGAAGATTCCGAAAGTGCGCGGCGATTCTGAGATGCCTCCTGCGAAAGCGTAATCCACTTCGCCGAGAAGAAGTTGCTGTGCGCCAGTGACCATGCCGAGATTTCCTGCAGCGCATGCGGCGCCGACAGTGTAGTGCGGTCCTTCGATGCCGAAGCGAACCGTCACTTCGCCTGCGGGAGAATTCGCGACGGTCCTTGGATTGTGGTGATGGCTCCAGAAGCTTGTGTCGTAGTCGTACTTGCTGATTTCGTAGATTTCGTTTTCCGTTTCGACATTGCCGTGTTCGGTGAGTCCCAGAAAGACGCCGACGCGTGATGTGTCGATGTTTGCCAGATCGATTCCAGCGTCTTCCATGCATTCTCCAGTGCAGTAGATCGCTATGGATCCCGCGCGCGTACCATTTCTAATATCGCGGCGTTTCTGGTATTTTGTTGCATCGAAGGAGCACAATCCAGCAGGCGCGCTTCCAAAGTACCGCATATCCATGGATGTCACGCCGGATTTGCCGTTCAGCAATGCTTCTCTGAATTCAGGCAGGTTGTTGGCGTTGGGAGCGGTCAGGCCCACGCCGGTTATTACGATGCGCTGTGAATTTGGGAAGTTGTTCATTGTGGAAAAGTGTTTTTGAAATTTCACTTAATATATATGCATTGCGGAAATGGAACGACTGTCAGCCGACTGTCTGCAGAAGAATCATGTAGACTGCAGTCCCTCCGACAATGGATAGCAGCGAATTTCTGAGAAAGTATTGCAGAAGCACTGTCGCAAACACGGCTGGAGTCATCAGAAGAAGACGGCCGTATTGCGGATTGGCGAAATCGCAGACGCTCATAAGGCTGTAAACCACGAGCATTGCGATGGCGGCGGCTGTCATTACGCGTCCGAGATAGAGTAGCAGCGCGGGCGGTTTCTTTGTCGCGTCGTGAAAAACGATGAAAGGGAAGGCCCTCAGCAGGATGATGACGGCGCACATTATTGCGATCATCAGGAATTGGTGCAGCGTCATTGGTCGGACTCCTTTGCGTTCTTTGGACGCATTGCGACAAGCACCGCCGTCATCAAAGCCATTGCAAGCAGAAGCGACTTGTTGGCAAAGGTCGGGCAGAAAGCCATCGCCAGTCCAATCACGATCAGTGTGGCGCCGCCGCCTATGAGTGCGGGCAGACGATTGGATTTTTCGCGGCAGAGATCGACTAGAATCACGACAAAGAGCGCGACCATTGCGAATTCGATTCCGTCCGTCGGAAATGGCAGATGCGAACCTATGATGGCGCCGATCACGGTTCCCGCTATCCATGACGCATAGTCGAATGCGGCCACGAGCATCATGAAATTCCTTCTGTCACGGCCATGTCGTCTGCTGGAGACCATGATTGCGTATGTCTCGTCTGAAAGGTTCTGGATCAGGAAGAAGCGCTGATACCATGGATAGCATCTGAACAGCCTTAGAAACGGCAGGCCGTAGATGCAGTAGCGGATGTTGATGAGCAACGCCATGACGGCTGTCATCAGGAGCGAATAATTTACGGCGTTCTTCAGCACTTCCGCTGCGGCGAACTGCATGCTTCCAGAGAGCGCAAACGTGCTGAACAGCAGGCACCACCATCCGTTTGCCGCAGGAACCTGCTGCACAAGCAGAACACCGCAGGCGATGCCCATGGTCAGATAGCCGAGAATGACTGGCGCCGCAGCAGCGAGCGCTGCGCGTGGAATGGACTCTTTCTTCTGCATGCCGACGCCTTAATCCTGGAATATCTCCTGGATCTTCTTCGCCAGATCCGCCATGCGATAGGGCTTGCGCATGAAACCTACGGCTCCGGAATCCATGACGTCCTGAATCTCCTCCTGCGATACATAACCGCTTGAGGCTAGAACTTTTACGTTGGGGTCTAACTCCTTCAGAATGAAGAAGGTTTCGCGACCTCCCATGTTCGGCATGAGCATGTCCAATATGACAAGATCAATGCGGCCAGGGTTGCTTCCGTAAATCTGGACGGCTTCCTGACCGTCACCGGCAAGAATGACGCGATAGCCTAACTCCTGAAGCATGTCGGAAAGGACGTCCCAGATCATGTCTTCGTCGTCGACCAGCAGAATCGTCTTGGTTCCATTTGCCGTTTCTGGACGATATTGCTTCAATGTCGATGAGACGTCTTTGTCGGCGGATGCCTGCGGAAGGATGATTGCGGCGCTCTGGAGCGGATAGTCGTCGTCAAAGAACAGATGCGCATTGTTGTGTGCCGCGCTTCCGCACCACTGGGCGACGACGATTGCTGGAATCTGCGTGGATTCCTCAAGGCAAAGCGAGAAGGGACGGAATTTTTTTATGTCCAGTTCGGGGGCGTCATCTGGGCGGATGGTGAGTATGCAATAGGCTCCTCCGTCTTTGAGCCGCAGCGTCGAGGCCTCCTGTCGATTGAAATTTCTTGTCGTCGCAGTCACCTTCCATGCTGGCGGAACTGGCTGGTTGAGGCGGTCGAGGCCTTCAAGAAGATTCAGCAGCAGCTCCTGGATTTCGAAGGCGTCTGCCGAAACGATGGCCGATTCGTCCAGTTCCTGTTGAATCGTGCGTTCATCGAGTATGCCTTTTCTGTAGCGGTCAAGGACACCTGTCACGAGATGCGCCAGATTCATGCGTTCGCCTTCTGTCGGCGGGAGCTCCTGAAGAATCTGCACGATGAGCGAGTGCATGGTCGAAAGCTCGTGACCGACTTTGTCGACGTATTCGGTGTTGCCTCGACGCGCCTCCAGTTCATCGAATATAAGTTCGTGATAGCTGTTCGCCCTCTGCATGGATACGGAGCACTGCTGGCACAATCCGAGAAGCAGAGAGCGCAATGCGTTGCATTCCTCTGAATTGTTTTGGAGAGCGGCTTGCTTCAAGGCATCCTTATTGGGTTCCATGTAGTGCTCCTTGTTTTATGCCGAAAGGCGATGAATTTCAGATTTTCGCCTTGCGGGCGAGCGGGAAGATGCCGAGATCCTGCGGAAGTCTTGCGGAAACAGGCATGTCCACGCCTGAGTGGAAGTTGAATTTGTGGTAGTGGTAGCCGAGGCCTGCAATCATTGCCGCGTTGTCGGTGCAGTATTTCGGAGGCGTCAGAAGCAGTTTCATGCCACGACGTTCGCAGGCAGCCTGCATTTGGGCGCGCAGGTAGCTGTTGCAGGCGACGCCGCCGCAGAGACAGACAAGTTTTGCGCCGCAATCGTGGGCCGCCATGATGGCTTTTGTCACGAGGACTCCCATGACGGCCGCCTGATATGATGCCACGATGTCGTTGAGTTCGCTGTCGCTAAGCGTGCGTTCGCGGACTTGATAGAGCAGGGCGGTCTTTACGCCTGAGAAGCTGACGTCGTATTTGTGTTCTGCCGGAACTGGCTTGCCTGCCGCGCCGACGAGACCGCGCGGGAAGTCGTATTTGCGTTCGTCGCCCAATTTGGCAAGACGATCGATTATCGGACCGCCTGGATAGCCTAGATTCAGAATCTTGGCCGCCTTGTCGAGCGCTTCGCCTGCTGCATCATCCAATGTCGTGCCGACGATTTGCGCACGGCCGTCTTCCTGCAGAAGCACCAGCGCCGTATGGCCGCCTGATACGACAACGCCGAGAATGGGATAGTTTTCAGGGGCGTCGAGCGCCTCTGGATGTTCCAGAAACGCCGCATAGAGATGTCCCTGGAAGTGGTTGACGCCGACGATAGGCAGCCCTGCTGCTGCGCTCAAACCCTTTGCGTAGGCGTTGCCGACAAGCAGCGCCGGAATAAGGCCCGGATGGCTTGTGACGGCCATGCCGTCCAGTTCCTCCACGCTCTTGCCTGCTTCGCGAAGTGCCGCCTCTACGACTGGATAGACATTCTTGAGATGTTCTCTCGCCGCTAGTTCCGGAATCACGCCGCCATAGGCGGCATGGAGTTTAATCTGGCTGCTGATGACGTTGGATAAAACCACATGGCCGTCCTGGACCACGGAGGCCGCGGTTTCATCGCAACTGCTTTCAATGCCTAGAATGTACATGGTTGTGAATTATTGGATTTTCCTAAAGAACGCGGCGGATGACAGTGAAGTCGTCCAGTTTGCGGAAGAGAACCGTTTCGATGCATGCGATCTGGAAGGAATCGCATTGCAGCGAAAGCATCTTCTTGATTTGAGTGCTGTTCTGGAGATAGCTGACCTTTGTTTCGCCTTTGTCTTGGAAGACGATTCGGTAGGCGTTCTCCGATTCAGTGTTCAATTCAGGGATTTCGTAGATAGAATCCTCCTGTGTCGCAGGCGCAATCGTCCTGCGATCGGATTTTTTCGAGGCTGCGGGCGGTGTCAGGCCACTAGGCAGAAATTGCTTTCCTTTACGGGAGGCGGAAGGCAGATTGACGGGAGGCGCAGGGAATGGGAAGTCGGCTCCGCCTAGAATCTGGCGGATCTTTTCTTCGCACTCGCTGACCATTAGAAATTCTGCATCTCTGCGTGCCAGCAGGTCGAGTATTCGGATTTCCTGTGAAATCCGCATCTAAATTAGTTTCCGGCCTTTCCTGCGGGTTTCTTTGCCGTTTCTTCATGCGCCTTGTCGGCTGCAGGTTTTGCGGTGTCATTGCCGGCGGCGATTGGCTTCGCAATCGGCGCGGGTGCGGCCATCGGTGCGGTGTATGCCGCCACGGGAACTGCGGGCGCTGGGAATACGAAGAGGCCTGGTTCGCCCATGACTTCGTCGACTTGTCTTTCCAATGCGGCGATGCGTTCGTAAGCAGCGGCGCGTTCAGCCAGCAGTGCGTCTATTTTCTGGCGCGCTTCCAATGCCGCCTGAATTGTCGCGGCGTCGGCGCGTGTGATGATTTCCACCAGTGTCAGTGGCGGTTTCACCA
>JAKSPA010000016.1 GCA_024405235.1 Lentisphaeria bacterium | reverse complement strand
CCCGCTGTTGCTCCGCAGGCTCCCGCCTATCAGAGCGCTCCCGCCGCACCGCAGGCTCCCGCCTATCTGAGCGCTCCCACCGCACCGCAGGCTCCCGCCTATCAGAGCGCTCCCGCTGTTGCTCCGCAGGCTCCCGCCTATCAGAGCGCTCCCGTTGCACCGCAGGCTCCCGCCTATCAGAGCGCCCCTGCTGCTCCGCGGCCTATGTCGCAAGGCGCTTTCCAGAGCACTCCAATGTCTTCGCCTTCTTCATCCATGTCTTTCTACCATGGTCCGGAAAACACAAACTCAGGCAAGTAGAAAATGAACAGGAAAGTCCGTCATGAAAGCAAACTGAAGGCGATGGTCGAAATCAACATGACTCCGTTGATGGACCTTACCTTCACGTTGCTGATTGTTTTCATCATCACGATGCCCATTCTGGACTTCACTACGGATGTGACGCCTCCCAAAATGACGACGGAAAACAAGATTCCAGAAGAAGACGCAGGCGCCATACAGATCACGCTTGACCGCGACGGCAACTGCGGAATCAACGGCTTGCCAGTTCCGTTCTCGGAAATAGAGAACCAGTTGAAGAGCCTCCAGGGCATGGGGCGGACGCATGTGCGCATCAGAGCCGATGGAGCGCGTCCGTATGACGAAATCATATCGCTTATAAGACCTGCAAAGCATTGCGGTCTGAGCGTGCAATTGGAGACTCAGGGCGAATGAGCGAACTCATTCCACAGGCTCCAGAGATATATTCCATAAAAGACGCCAGGCGTGGTGCGCGGCTGTCATTCCTTGCGGCAGTCGCCAGCGGCGTGCTTCTCGCGTTGTCCTTTCCGCCGCTTGGATGGTGGCCGCTGGCCTTCGTTGGGCTGCTTCCCGTGCTGATCGCGCCTGTGCCTCAGAAAAAGTCCGCGCGTATCGTCAACGGATTTGCATTCGGCTATTCGCATTTTCTAATAGCGCTATGGTGGCTGAACAGCGTCGGCTTCGGCGCTGGCGCGCTTCTGGCGCTGGTCTGCGCCTGCTTCCCGATGGCGTGGTATTGTTTCCACAGCGCCGTCGTGTGGTCCGCCAAGCCGCGTGAAATACTGAGCGACCATGATTCGCGAAAGCGTGCTCTTGCGCATATTCCAGGCGCAGGACTGTGGGTGTTCGCGAGCCATGGGCGCCTCCTTGGCGCTGCGCTTATATCGTCGGCTGCATGGATTTCGCTGGAATGGCTACGCAGTTGGATTTTCACAGGATTTCCATGGGACATGCTCGGCACGTCCCAAGCCTTTGCGCCGACACGCGTTTTTGCCACGCTGGCTGGAATCTACGGAATTTCCTTCGTCGCCATGTTGTGCAATATTCTTCTGGCCGATTCGCTCCTGCGTGCCAAGAACGGCAAGAGCATCCTCAGCCTTGCGCTGCTTCTCGGTTTTGTCGCGCTATGGTGTGGAAAAGAGTTCCTGACGCCAGAGAACATGACCGAACCTGCAGTCAAGATTGCCGCCGTTCAAGGCAACACGCCGGAATGCCGCGAGTGGTCTCCTGAAGAACTTGCCTTCTCGTGGCAAAGCTACAGCACACTGACGCTTCAGGCCGTCGCCGAAAATGCACCGGACATGCTGCTCTGGCCGGAAGGCGCCATGCCTTGCTCCATCACATGGGAACCTTATGCGCAAGGACTTAGAGAACTGCTCCAGAAGGTAAAGACGCCGCTGCTTATGGGGGCCTTGGATGAACGCGACGGCTTTCCAGACGAGATTCCGCGCGTATTCAATTCCGCCTTCCTGCTCAATGAAAATTCGCCGCTGCTTCTGACGAAAAGCGCGCCACGCACCGATTTCTATGACAAGATGCATCTGGTGCCCTTCGGCGAATTCGTCCCCTTCTCCAGATATCTCCCATGGCTTGCAGATGCCATCGGAATGGGACGCGATCTGACGGCAGGAGAGAACTATACGCTCTTCAGACTCCCTCGAAAGGACGGAACGGACCTTACATGCGGCGTCAACATCTGCTTCGAAGATGCATTCCCTGAAATCTCAAGAAGATTCTCTCTCGGCGGCGCGCAAATGCTGATCACCATAACCAACGACTGCTGGTACAAAAAGAGCGCAGGAGCGCGGCAGCATCTCGCGCACGCGGTCTTCCGCGCAATAGAAAACCGCCGTCCGCTTCTGCGCTCTGGAAACAATTCCGACACATGCTTCATAACACCGAACGGCACAATCCATGAAGCGACTCCTGAATTCCAGGCCTGCCACCGCCTATATACGGTGCAGCCTGTTCCAGCAAACGCTCCGCTGACGCTTTATGCAGTGACTGGCAATCTGTTCGCATGGCTCTGCACTCTTGCCACGATCGTCGCGTTGACGGCGATGATTGCCGCGTCCTTCCGCAGAAAGGCGCTTCTTCATGACGGCATGGAGAATGCCAAGAGGCTCCGACTGCAGCAGTTGCGCGGCTTGAAATTCGGCGATGCAGGCTCGGTTTCCAGCGGCAAGCAATGAAATTCACGGCCTCACATCTCCTATACGGCGTCGTTATTGCGTGTCTGTGCGCGATCGGAATAGCTTTTCTATATAGTACAGGATATCTCGGAGAGGAATTCGCCGTGCGCGAAAACTATCTGAGACAGTGCTTTTTCATTTGCGCAGGAGTTCTCGCCGCCTTCTGCATATTGCGCATCAGGACGGGAAGCACGTTGTGGCGCATTCTGGCATTCGGCGGCTACGGAATCAGCGTGCTGCTTTTGATGATTGTGCTTGTCATGGGAAAAAGCATCGGAGGCGCACGGAGATGGCTCGATTTCGGCCCAATGCTTCTTCAGCCTGCCGAATTCGCGCGAGTCTTCACGATTCTCGCGGCAGCAGTGCTTCTGGACGGAAGGAGCATTCCCAAAAAATGGGAGCTTCTGGCAGGCCTGACGGCTTTCCTTCTGCCGATGGTTCTCATCATTCTCGAACCTTCGTACGGCAATGCAATGTCGCTGTTATTTCCTATGATGGCCATGATCGGCACGCGATATCTTCCGAAATGGCTATGGGGACTGGCACTCTTTCTGTGTATCGTTCTTATCATCGGAGCGTCTTTGGGAATCCAGCGGCAAAGGCAAGTGGACCAAGTGGACCAAGTGGACCAAGTGGACCAAGAGTCGCAAACCACAGGATTCTTCAAGGCATACCATCTTAAGCGCCTCAAGTCGTTCCTCTCGGCCGAAGGCGGCTGGAACGAACAGCAGTCGGTCATGGCGGTGGCGGGCGGCGGATTGACGGGAAAAGGCTATCTCAACGGCACCATGAAAAATCTCGGCTTCCTGCCAAGAACCGTTGCACCAACGGATTTCATCTTCGCAGTGGTTGCCGAAGAAGGAGGCTTCCTCTTCGGAGTCCTCCCGCTTCTGGCACTTTATTGGACGCTTCTGATGATTCTGATGCATTGGGCGGGACGCGCACAAGACAGGCTCTGCCTCAATCTGATCGCCGGAGGCTCGATTTTGATATTCACGCACATTGTTGTCGGTGTCGGCATGGCCATACGGCTCCTGCCTGTCATCGGCCTCCCTCTGCCGCTGCTTTCATACGGCGGATCATTTACCATCGCGGTTTTCATCATCCTCGGAGCAATGGCCGCTGCCGACGGACATCGTTCCGACGAATCTTCAGAAGACCGCAAAGCCGAAAAAGGCACGATTGTCTTCGCTCTAGGAAGGCTGCTCAAAGTGAATTTGAAAAACAAATAGCCACGGAAAATACGGAAAATTATATGGAATGTTATATTTTTTCTGCAATTTCGCTGTTTTTTTTCTAGATTTCATTTGCGAAAGCCAGTAGAAGCAATAAATTAGTTACGCGTTTTTTTTAGTTCATCCCTTAAGTTCGTTCAATTCGTTCAACTCCCCCCAAAAAAAGGAAAGAACACAATGAAGAAATTCTACGCATTTTTCATGATGCTCGCCATGGTCTCCACCATGGGTCTGTTCGCTCAGGAAGCAGAAGTTCCCGCATTCGAGGAAGAATCTTCTGACAATGAGTGGAAACCGTACATCGAGCTGAGCGCTCAGTGGAACTCCAAGTACATGGCGGATGGCGCAGTCGTCAATCCCTATCCTACTCTGAATCTGGATGCATACGCCGAATTGAAGGGCTTCCACGTGGACGTCTGGTCGGCCATGGACCTCAATGAATACAACCGTCCCGATGGCGGCTCCTATTCCTATAAGAACAACCGCGAGTATCGTGCCGAAGAAATCGACTACGAGATCGGATACGGCTATACCTTCGACAAGGACGTTCTCGGCTTCTCTCCGCTGAGCCTCGGCATCGCATGGAAGTACTGGCAGTACCCACGCGCATACTTCAGCCATGACAACCCCCTGGATTTCACCATCGCTCTGAATAACGTTCTGGATGAGGAATCCAAGTTCGGTCTGAAGTTCGGTGCCACCATCCGCTACGAACTCGAGCACTACTACTGGTACGGCTGGCTGTTCAGCACTCTGTCCTACCAGATCACCGACGAGCTCTCCGCAAGTCTGACCGCCAACCTCTACTACTGCCACCACGACGCAGCCAACTACAAGTATGGTGACAATCGCAGCCTCTTCAGCGTCTTCCAGACTGTTGCCAAACTGAACTACGCCATCAACGAATACGTGAGCGTCGGCTGCTACGTCGAAGGCGCATGGGCACTGGATCACGACGTCCGCGCCGGCTGGAAGGCCGACTGGGCAAGCAGCGAAGAGAACTTCCGCGCTGGCACAAGCCTCACATTCGCATTCTAATTTCGGTTTGACGAATGCATGATGAAGACGCCGCCCGCTTTTGTGCAGGCGGCGTTTTTCATTGGAAAAAAGGACGCATAATTTGTAATTCGCTTGCGAATGAATATATTAATGCGTTTTTCCAAATACTTTAATCAAAAAACACAACATCTTAAGGAATCAAAAACATGAGCCAGCAGCACACAAAGACAGAGAAGCGTGCACGTCGCAAGCGCTATGCAGATCGCATTCGCGAGCGCATCGCAGAAGCAAAGGCCGCAAAGAAGAAGTAGAATTTTGTTCGGCAGCTGATCGTCGTTTTTCAGGCGGTCAGCTTCGGGACACGGGGCGCAATTGCAATCTCCTTGCATGACAATGCGAGGGAGATGGCGTGACCGTGTCCTTTTTGCATTTTGGTTTAGCGGAAAGAAGAAAGCAAGTAAGAAAAACAACAATGGCAAACAGTAAGAAAACTGCGAAGAAGGATGTGGCGGCGCAAAAGAAGGCTGCTGCAGTGAAGTATGTGTACCGTTTTGGCAAGAATGCCGCCGAGGGCAATGCCGAAATGAGAAATTTGCTGGGAGGCAAGGGCGCCAATCTGGCTGAAATGAGCCGTCTTGGTCTGCCTGTTCCATCTGGCTTTACTATTACAACAGAGTGTTGCAACGAATATTTTGCATTGAACGGCCAGTTCCCTGCGGAACTCAAGACTCAGGTCGAAGAGGCGCTTGCCGCCGTCGAAAAGCAGATGGGCCGCAAATACGGCGATCCGAAGAACCCTCTGCTGGTTTCCTGCCGCTCAGGCGCGCGTCAGTCCATGCCTGGCATGATGGACACCGTCCTTAACATCGGTCTCGCCAGTTCCACGATTCCAGGCCTCATCGAAAAGACAAAGAATCCACGTTTCGTCTGGGACTCCTATCGCCGTCTCATCATGATGTATGCAGACGTTGTCATGGAAAAGGCCGAAGGCATTGATCCCATCGACGGAAAGGGCATCCGCAAGCTTCTGGACGACATGTTGGACAGCTACAAGGACTTCCAGGGCTGCAAATCCGACACCGAACTGACCGCAGAAGATCTTCAGACGCTGGCAAACGCTTTCAAGCGCAAGATCAAGCAGGTTCTCGGCGTCGAGTTCCCTGACGATCCCATGAAGCAGTTGTGGGGCGGCATCGGCGCCGTCTTCAAGAGCTGGGTCGGCAAGAAGGCTGTCGCATACCGCCGCATCGAGGGCATTCCGGACGATTGGGGCACCGCCGTGAACGTTCAGTCAATGGTCTTCGGCAACATGGGCGACACCTCCGCAACGGGCGTTGCATTCACGCGCAATCCCGCCACTGGTGAGAACAAGTTCTTCGGCGAATGGCTCATCAATGCCCAGGGCGAAGACGTCGTCGCGGGCATCCGCACGCCGAATCCTCTGAACAAGGAGACCAAGACCGAGCAGAACAAGCACATCAAGTCCATGCAGGAACTGATGCCCAAGACCTACAAGCAGCTGGTGGAAATCCGCGACACTCTCGAGAAGCACTACCACGACATGCAGGACATCGAGTTCACCATCGAGGAGAGCAAGCTCTACATGCTCCAGTGCCGCAGCGGCAAACGCGGCGGTAAGGCAGCCGTCACAATGGCTCTCGACATGCTGGACGAAGGCCTCATCGACGAGAAGACCGCCGTCCTGCGCGTCAATCCCAACCAGGTCCTTGAGTTCCTCCTGCCAATCATCGAGCCTGCAGTCGAAGCGAAGACACGCATTCTCGTAAAGGGACTTCCCGCTGGCCCTGGCGCTGCATGCGGACAGCTCTTCTTCACCAATGAAGACGCTACTGCTGCCGACCGTCTTGGCAAGAAGGTCATTCTCTGCCGCGAAGAGACCAATCCCGAAGACGTCGAAGGAATGCAGGTCGCAGACGGCATCCTGACCGCGCGTGGCGGCATGACCAGCCACGCCGCTCTGGTTGCACGCGGCTGGGGCAAGAGCTGCATCGTCGGCGCTTCCGACATGATCGTCGATTCAGCCAACAAGACCCTCAAGATCGGCGATGTCGTCCTCCACGAAGGCGATTACGTCACCATGAACGGCTCCAAGGGCATCGCCTACGCAGGCGAGCTGCCGCTTGTCGAACCCACTGCGGGACAGGACTACGCGAAGTTCGTTCGCTTCATGACCATCGTCGACAAGTACCGCACCATGGGCGTTCGCGCCAATGCGGACAATCCCATCGATGCAAAGAAGGCGCGTGATTTCGGCGCGGAAGGCATCGGCCTCTTCCGTACCGAGCACATGTTCTATTCCACAGGTTCTTCCGAGCCTCTCTTCCTTCTGCGCAAGATGATCCTCTGCATCGACAAGCAGGATCGCATCAATGTCCTGAAGGAACTCTTCCCCGCGATGAAGAACGACATCAAGGAAACCATGTCCGTCATGGGCGGCATGCCTGTGACCGTTCGTCTGCTGGATCCGCCGCTGCATGAATTCGTGCCGCACAGCAAGGTCGGTCGTGAAGAGCTTGGAAAGGCGCTTGGCATTCCGGAGGACGAAGTGCAGAAGCGCATCGAGGCTCTCGCCGAAAACAACCCCATGATGGGACATCGCGGCGTCCGTCTCTCCGTCACCTATCCTGAAGTTACCGAATTCCAGGTCCGCGCCAGTCTTGAAGCCGCTGCCGAACTCAATGCGTCCGGTCGCAAGGTGGACAAGATCGTTCCCGAAATCATGGTCCCCATCACATGCGAAGAGCGCGAACTCGCATACGTCCGCGACATCGTCGTCCACGTTCATGCGGAAGTCGCCCGCCGCTACGCGCTGAAGAAGTTCGAATACAAGCTTGGCACAATGATCGAAATCCCGCGCGCCGCTCTCATGGCCGACAAGCTCGCGAAGATCGCCGAATTCTTCTCCTTCGGTACCAACGATCTGACTCAGATGACCTTCGGCTTCAGCCGTGATGACATCGGCAGTTTCATGCCCGAATATCTGAACAACCGCATCATCATCGCCGATCCGTTCCAGACCATCGACACCGATGGCGTCGGAAGCCTCATCAAGATTGCCGCCGAAAAGGGCAAGAGCGTCCGCGACAACATCAAGCTCGGTATCTGCGGCGAACAGGGCGGCGATCCCGCCTCCGTCGAATTCTGCTACAACGCAGGTTTGACCTACGTCTCGTGCTCGCCTTTCCGCGTTCCAGTCGCACGCGTCGCCGCCGCACAGGCTGCCCTGCGCAAGCAGAAATAACCGCACGGACATGTCGGTAAGGCGGTATTAGCCGCCGCCAAAGCGCTCCCTTTTGACCAAAGGGGGCGCTTTTTTTTAATTCTCAATTCTCAATTCTCAATTCTCAATTCTCAAGTCCGATGAGTCCTAACGTTTGCATAAGATCTGTTCCAAGAACATAAATCGCGAGAAAACGTTTTCTGTCTCTATATTATGCATTAAGTTATGGGCATGACGAAATTATGCGACAAATGCCATAAGAATCCAGCGGTGGTTCATGTCCGTGCCATCCTTCTGAACGGAAAGCAAGAGACATCCAGTTATTGTCTTCCATGTGCACTGAAGCTTATAGACGGCGACAATCCGCCTCCAGGCTTGAAGGAGATGCTCGATGGCGTGAAGCAGGAATTGTCGTCATTGAAAATACCTGGCATGGAAGAGTTCAAGAACCTTCTTGAAGGCGATTCCAGAACAGGCGACGACGGCGCGCGTCAAGCCATGCAGAATATTCCCGAAGCGGTGACTTGTCCGCATTGCCACAACGACTGGGGGCGTGAGCTTGTGGAAGAAAACATCCGCAAATGCGGGCATTGTTTTTCAGTTGCAAGAAAGCAGTTCCGCGATAAGTTCGGCGTCGGTTTTGGAAAGAGAATGGACATTTCCGCCGATTCCCAAGGGCTGCCGGTCATCTGCGAAGAGTCAAACAAGAAGAACCGCGAGCGTCTTATCAAGCTGCTGAAATGCTATCACGAAGCGCTGAGAGACAATCGTGAGGAAGGTGCGGAACTGCTGCGTCAGGAGATAATCGGCCTGCGTCAGGAAATGACGGATGCCATTCGCGTTTCGTTGAAGTCCTGCAAGAACAACACGGCTTGTTCCGAATATATACTGCAGGGAACGCAAGGCGTAGTGGGCGACAATACCTACGACGGTCTTCTCAGATGCGGATGGCTTCCGTTTCCGGAAGAAAAGGACGCGCAGATACATTTGTCCAGCGGCATCGTGGCCCGAAGGACCATGGTGGATTTGCCCATGCGTGAAGATGCCACCGGCAGGGACTACAGCATGGAGATCCTTTCGCGACTTTCGTCCGAACCGATTTTCAAAGGCGGTTCCGTCAATATGGAGGATGGATTTCTGGCGAGCGCCAACAAGCGGATATTCGCGAAATGCGGTGGAATCGGCCTGGATGGTCGCCGTGCAGGGCATTTCGAGATGATAAGTTTGGACCGTGCCGCGCCGAATTCACGCAACGTCGGATGTCTGGATTTGATTCTTCGTCGTCTGGAGAGCAGGAATACCTTCTTCACGGATCCCGAATTCGGCTATTTCCATCCAGAGCGCAACAGCGGCGGAAGCGGCATTACGCTTATGGAGTACATGCATCTGCCTGCATTGTGCGCAACGCTTGGCTTGCCGCGACTTAGAAAGATCGTCGGCGCCATGGATGGCGAAAACTGCCTGCGCGGACGTCAGGGAATACGCCTTGAGCTGCCCTATGGATGGAGCAAATTGGGCCATGCATCATACATGATGGCATTGGGCGGATTCGTTGTTCTCTGCGACACGCGCATGTTCGGCGTGTCGTTGCGTGAACGCTACAACAACCTCCATCGCATAGCGGCCAGTCTTGAAAAGCAGGAATGCGCGATGCGCAGAAACATGCGCACGAATCTACTCCTTCGCGATGAGATTCTGGACGACATGGCGCGTTCGTATTCGATGTTGCGGAGTTGCCGCCTTCTTAGCGGTGTCGATGCGCTGCCCGCTCTCTCGAATTTGTGGCTTGGGCAGGAACTCGGCTGCTATGCATCGTTGTCCAAGCAGCGATTGATCGCCGCCGTCAAAGTGGCATCGGCCTCAGACGATGTGCTGTGCGGACTCAATGCGCAGAAGAGAGGCGCCATGGTTCCGATAGAGACTTTGCCGAAGAGCGAGTCGCGTGCGGATTATCTTCCGGAAGTGCTTTGGGAGGACCAGGACCTTGATGTCGCCAAAAATGGCGATTCAGTCGGCGAAAGTCCCGTTGAAATCTTCAACGAACTGCCATGCAACGTCGAGGATTTTTGCGAGACGCTGAACGAGTCGTTCCTCAGCAAGTCGCAGGTTTCATACGCTGAACGACGCAGGTTGCAGACGGCCGCGAAGCGTAGGGCAATTATGATCAAGCACCATTTGTTTTTTTCATGAGCAACCATCCCGCACTGGAAGTGAGGGGACGCTCGAAGAGTTTCGCAGGAGTCGCCGTGCTTGAAAAGGTCAGTTTCACTCTGGACGGTCCTCAAGTCGTGGCGCTTCTTGGCGCCAACGGCGTTGGAAAGTCGACTCTGATGAGACTCATCGCAGGATTTCTTCCTGCGGATGCAGGCACTATCACGATAGACGGAATCTCAATGGACAAGAATCCGGAGGAGGGTCGGAAGGCGTTGGGCTATCTGCCTGAAAACGCGCCTTCGCACAGTGGTTTCCGTGTTCGCGAAGCGCTCTCCTTCACCGCAGCGGCTTATGGCCTGCGCGGAACGGCGCTGAAGGAAGCGGTGGATACGGTGATTGCCGAGTGTTCGCTGGAAAAAGTCGCCGACCGTATATGCGATCAGCTCTCCAAGGGCTATCATCGGCGTCTTGGACTTGCGCAGGCGCTTGTTCATAGGCCGCGTCTGCTTATGCTCGACGAGCCTACGGATGGACTGGATCCTGTGCAGAAGGCCTCCGCGCGCGAACTTCTGAAACGTCTCGGAAGCCGACATTCGGTTCTCGTATCAACGCATCTTCTGGAGGAGGTGCCGCTAATCTGCGACCGCGTGATTATGATTCGCGATCGTGGCGTAAAATACGATGGGCCAGTGCCTTCCGATCTTGAAAAACGCTTCCTGTCCGATAACTGAACGCAGCTTCTCTGTGAATTTCCGCCATGGGTGCATTCCAAACAATCTACAAACGCGAGCTGTGGAGACTTCTTACAACTCCACTGGCTGCGGTCCTTCTGATTTTCTATCTGATTGTCAGCGGTCTTCTCACGCTGACTCTCGGCGGGTTCATCGACGGCAATTCCGCTAGTCTTGAGGGCTTTTTCGTCTGGCAGCCATGGCTTTTCCTCTTCATCGGATCCGCGTTGACCATGGGCGCCTGGGCGGAGGAGTATCGCACCGGCGCGGCGGAACTTCTGCTGACTATGCCTTTTTCAGGACGATGCCTCGTGCTCGCCAAATTCGCCTCTGCGTTGACTCTGCTGGCCGTCGGACTGCTGTGCACGGCGCCGTTTCCAATCACGTGCGCATGGCTTGGCTCGCCGGATTGGGGGCCGATTTTCACGGGCTATTTCGCATGCCTGCTTGTCGCGGCGGCATTTCTTGGACTGGGACAGCTGGCAAGCGTCTGCGCATCCAGCCAGTTCGTTAGCTTTCTCGTCTCATTCGTACTAGGGCTTTCGGGACTGTTGGCCGGATTCCGTCCAAGCAATCTTCTGCTGCTGAAGTGGGGCGCACCGCCGTGGCTGATGCATTTCTTTTCCACATGCGGAATCGCCGGACATTTTGACGAACTGACGAGCGGAAGGCTTGCGGTCAGAGACGTCTATTTTTTCATTGCATGGACGGCGGCCCTGCTGGCTCTGACATGTCTTGTCCTGCGCGTGCGACATCGTGCGTCGAAACGCCGCAATATCTTCGGCACGATTGCATTATGCATTGTGCTCGTCGGTCTTGCGCCGCTTGTGGACAAAGTGACTGCGCGCCTCGACTGCACGGCGGATGGTCTCTATACACTGGACAGCGGCAGCCAGGAGATCCTGAACGAGATGGAAATTCCAGTCGAAGCGGTATTCGTCTATTCGCAGAACCATCCCGAAATTTCCGCCATTACCAGACGCCATGCGCTGCGGGTGCGCGAACTGCTGCGTGAATTCGCAACGCACAGCAATGGCAAGCTGACTCTGCGTGAGATCTATCCAGACAGCCTGGAAGAACAGGACGCCGCAGAGGCGATGGGACTTCTGCCGAACATCGGAAGTCTTGGCGACTTGTGGTTCCTCGGAGCGGTTTTCCGTCCGCAGGGCGAAGGCGGCAGCGTCACCACGATTCCGCAATTCGATTCAAGCAACGCGGCGACGTTGGAATATCAGCTGGCACGGAACGTGGCTGCAAGCCAGAGAACGCGCCGTCGCCGTCTAGGCGTCTTTTCCACATTGCCAGTGCTTGAAACGGTAAACCAGGCCACGAACAACATGACGCCCACGTGGTGGGGTCTGGCGCAGCTCGAGGCTGATCTCGAACTCGTGGAACTCGATGGCCTGAATGCAATTCCGGAATATGTCGATTCGCTGCTTCTTGTGCATCCGAAGGAGATGTCTCAGGAATTCGTCGAAAGCGTTTCCGCGTATCTGGACAAGGGCAGGGGCGTCATGATCGCGCTGGATCCATTGAGCCGTGCGGAGGCGCAGAAGAATGCTGGATTCCGGCTGTCCAAACCATCGGAACTGCCAGAGGCGCTCGCAAAGCGCTGGGGCGTTTCCTTCGTCAAGAATCGCATTGTGGCCGACAGGACGCTTGCTTCCGCCATGACCGATGTTCATCGCGGGCTTGAAATGCTTCCCACGCTGCTTACGGTTCCCGCAATGCAGCTGTCCAAAGAATCGCCTATGACATCGCATCTTGCGGCGCTGAGTTTCTTCTGCGCAGGCACTTTCCGATGCGAGGAGACCGAAGGCATTTCGGTGGTCCCTCTGGCCTATTCCACAAAGGATTCAATGTTGCTTCAGTCATACGAGGCACAGCGCAACGCCGCCGATCTTCTTACGGATTTCAAGCCAGACGATGAAATCTATGCGCTTGCCATGCAGATTCAGGAGGCTTCGGGAGGCCGCGCGGTGCTTGTCGGCGATGCGGACTGGCTCCACAATTCCCTTTGCGTAAATCAGACAAAAGACGCTCTTGGCCAGGAACAGGAGATTCCTATCAACGCCAATGGCGCTCTGCTCGCCACTGCAATAGAATTCCTCTGCGACGATGGAAGACTTCTGCGCCTGCGCTCCCGCGGCGTCAAACCGCGCACTTTCACTAGGCTTGAGGCGCTTGGAAAGGAAGCCGAACGGCGAATTCAGGAGTTGGATGCGGAAACATATCGTGAGAACCAGGACCTGCGCTCAAGAGGCATGGCGCTGCTGCAGGGCAGAAAGGCGGACGACCCTGAAGTTCAGCGCAAGTTGGACGAACTGGCGGCGGAGGACGCTCTTCAGCAGCAGCGCCTTAAGGAGCGTCAGCGCGGCGTGCTTTTCGAGCTTCGGCACAGACTTGATGCGCTGGAACGCAGCATAGCTCTATGGAATCTGCTGCTGATGCCAGTTGCTCTGGCGCTCGCTGCGGGAATAATGGCCTTCCGACGTCGCAGATAGGATATTCCATTCCCGCCAATAGTCCCGTTGGCGGGAACGGAAGCGGCGCTGTCATTCTGTTTTTGGGGTGTATTTGAATTGTCGGCGATATTCTCCAGGCGACATGCCGTACGTCTTGCGAAAGAGATAGCAGAAATGCGATTCGTTGAAGAATCCGCATTGCTCGATGATGATCTTCAATGGCATGGAGTATTCGTTTTCGAGAAGTTGCGCGGCATAGGAGAGACGCCGTGCCTGAAGATATTTCTGCGGTGGCGTGAAAAGATATTTTTTGAATAGTCGAGTGAAATAGAAAACGGACAATTGCGCGGTGGCGGCCATGCGGCTGAGATTCAGCGACGGATCCGCCAGATTCTGATCTATGTATGAAAGGATGTTTTTCACCATGTCTGGCATCTCTTTTCTGATTGCCAGAGCGTTGTTTTCCTGTTCCTTCAATAGCGTGAGCAGAAAGGAGTAGGTGAAGTTGGCCTCATCGTAGATGTCTCTTGAAGAGGGATACGCAATAATCTTGTTGAAATGCTCGCAGAGCATCTCAAGCGCCTTGCTGTCTGGCCGAATCGTCAGTACCATCCCGCATTTCTTGATGATCTTCTGAGCGATTTCCATTGCCATGTCGCCGAACATCGATATATATATGAAATGGTAGAGGGCGGCGTCCGGCGACTGCATGTATATGCTGTTCGAAGGCACGAAAAGCAGAAAAGCCTTGCCTTCCGGAACCATATAGCGCTCTCCGTTCAAGAGCAGTTCGCCAACCCCTTGAAATGTATATTGGAAAATGATGAATTTCTCCGGATTGCGGCAGAGCTGCGTGTTCTTGTAACTGTGCCCCGTTACATTTGAAACGCCATAACTCCGTGACTGGCAAAGGAGTTTCAGATTCTGGAAACGTCTGAATGATATGTCTCCATTCTGCTTTCTGGCTAGTTCCTGTTGCGTCATCTGCTTCTCCTTAATGTAAGTAATGTTTAGGTACTATAGAGCGTGAATGGCATTTCGCGGTAATTGTTTCGGAAATGACCGATGGGGCGCATGGGAGCGATGGGCCATGTGTTGGGAACGATTGAAGAGTGTGAAAAACTGCCAGCGGAAAGCGAAAAAAAAACGAACCGGGCCCACAATATTTTCCAAGAGCAAGCGGGGGAACCGAAGACACAACCGGGAGTGAAGCCGCTGCTCCCGCGGACGACGAAACCGCCTCCGATGAGACCACCGAAGGTGAAGACGGTGAAGGCGAAGAAGAAGAGGAAG